>NZ_CP090370.1:2790000-2920893 GCF_021431965.1 Erythrobacter sp. SDW2 | reverse complement strand
CAGGTCTTCTTTCGTTGTTTTCTTGGCCGTCCCCGAACGGCTGATATCCTGTCCCATTACTTCGCCCTTCTGGCCGGCTTCCCCCACCGGCGTAGTACCCCGAATTCGACATGCTGGAGCCGGGCAAAGCTTCGCCCATAGCCGGAATCACTGATTCCGCCATGCCCTCAGTCGGCTAGATTTGTGCGAGCCTCCGGCTGTCCCGTCCATTGGCTGGAAGCCCTTTAAATCGGCTCTGGTGATTCTGTTCAAGTGTGGATGAGGTAATTTTTTTGAAATAATTTATTTGACACGCAGAAATCCGCAGACTTGCGTTGAAATCTTTGTTTTTAAATGATTTTCGGAAACGAAGCGAGGCGAATCACGAGAAATCCTACACTTACGTGTCAGTGACCGTGTCGGATCCATGACATGGAAAAATCGGGGCCACGCCCACAGCGCAGCCCCGACTGAAAATGTATCTGAATTGTGCGGCTTCGACCGGGCCTAGAGCCCTGCGACTCGCTTCGTCAGGCGCGAGAACTTGCGCGAGGCAGTGTTCTTGTGCAGCACGCCGCGGGCCACGCCGCGGGCCATTTCCGGCTGGGCAGCCTTGAGCGCTTCGGCAGCAGCGGTCTTGTCACCGGCTTCGCAAGCAGCTTCGACCTTCTTCACGAAGGAACGGATGCGGCTCATGCGCGCGCCGTTGATTTCGGCACGGCGGGTGTTGCGACGGATGCGCTTCTTGGCTTGCGGCGTATTGGCCATGTTCGTCCTTGTTGCTCGGCCGCCCGATGCGACCGGATGCTATCTCGTGTTGTGTATCGGAAACGGCAGCTGGGCCGCCGGAAAGCGGCGCACATAGGCAGCAAGCGCCGAATCGTCAAGCAAGAAGCTACCTCTGGCAGCGCGGGCAGTACCAAGTGCTGCGGCCGCCTTGCGCGAAGCGCCGGATCACGCCCCCGTCATCACGCTGGCACGATTGCCCTTCTCGGCCATAGACCTGGAAGCGCGTGGCGAAATAGCCCAGCTCGCCGTCGGGCCGGGCATAGTCGCGCAAGCTCGAGCCGCCATCGCGAATCGATTGCTCCAGCACCGCCCGGATCGCCGGGATCAGCCGCGCCAGCGCCTGTCGCGAAACCGCGCCGCCCGGTTTGCGCGGATCGATCCGGGCGATGTGCAGCGCTTCACAGACATAGATATTGCCCAGCCCGGCGACGATCCGCTGGTCGAGCAGGCACAGCTTGATGGCCTGTTTGCGGCCAGCCAGAGCACCGCGCAGGTGATCGACCGTCAGCGCGTCCCCCAGTGGCTCAGGCCCCATGGCGGCAAAGCTGGGCCATTGTTCCAGCGTTTCGGTCATAACCAGGTCGATCCAGCCGAAGCGGCGCGGGTCGTTGAGGGCAAAGCGGTGGCGGGCGGTCTCGATCACGAAATGATCGTGCCTGTCGTCCGTCCCGGGATCGATTCGCCAGCGCCCGCTCATGCCGAGATGGAAAATTAGCGTCTGCGCCCGGTCGGTATGGAGAAGCCCGTACTTGGCCCTTCGTCCCAGCCCCGATACCGTTGCCCCGGTCAACGCCTGGCCCAGCCCTTCAGGGAAAGGGAAGCGCATGTCCGGGCGGTTGATGACTGCGCGCTCGATCCGCTCGCCTTCGAGAAAGCGCGCGAGACCGCGCACGGTGGTTTCGACTTCGGGAAGTTCGGGCATGGTTCGCGCGGCGACGCTATTTGTCGACTGTGAAGCCGTAACGGACGAAAACGAACAATTCGGTATCGCTGACCTGTTCCCATTCGACCTTGTTGTCGAGGCCGGTGACGTCGAGCCCGTATTCCGCACCGTAGAAGCTGGCGGCGTGCCGCGCCCCTTCGGCGATAAGGCCGTAGATCTCGTCGCGATACTGCTCGGGCTTGATGATGGTCAGCGCCATCTCGCCCTTCTGTTTCATCTGCGCGCGGCCGTCTTCCGGGATGGATTTGACGAAGGCCCCGATCTTGCGCTCCGCTTCGTCGATAGTCCCGGTCAGGCGGGTCTTGACCATGATGCGCAGGATGGTCTCGCTGCCGTCGTCCTCGAAGAACGGCTTGGGCGTATCCTCTTCGTCGTCGTAGTAATTGTCCTCGTCCTCGTCTTCCTCGACCTCCTGCCAGCTCTCGTCATCGTCGGAATAGTCCGAGGCGCTGCCGCGGGCGAGGTCGGGAAACAGCTCCTGCCAATTGGCGCGGGTGACTTCGGTGACGGTGAAGCGGCCGGTGACGATGCTGAAGCCCTGGCGACCGGCCCGATCGATGGCGTCGAGCAGCATGGCCCGGACCTCGCGCCGCCGCATCCCGTCGTCGAGCGAATCCGAAGTGATCTCGACATTGCGCAGTGCGGAATCCGCCTGCCGCCTGATGCCGATCACCGGGCGCGGTTCCGGCATGCCGATGCCAGTCAGCCCGGGACGGCTGATCCGCGAGGCGGTGACAACGATGTTCTCGGCATCCCCGTCCTGCGCCTGCAGCGGCGTGACCGGCATCAGCATGGCGAGGAGAAGAGCTGCGATCCGCTTCATCATGGGTTCCCTCCGGGCTTACTTGGCGACGAGGCGATAGGAATAGGGCAGGTAGAGGAAGACTTCGCTCTCGCCCCGTTGCTGCCATTGCACCGGCTGGCCGATGCCGTCGATTACGCCGCGGTAATCGGGCCCGAACTTGTCGGCATTGGCGCGCACGTCATCGGCGATCAGCTGGACGATCTGGGCACGGTATTGCTCGGGCTTGCGGACCCCGACCATGCGGGCCCCTGTCTTGTAGATCGTGCCGCGGCCGATCCGGCTCAGCGATTTGACGAAGGCGTCGATGCGCTGTTCGGCCTCGGCCGCAGTGGTCGTGAACGGCACGCTGACGAGGACGTCGGCCTTGCTGGTATCCTCGCGGCCGGCCCAACCCATGGCGATGCTGCGATAATTCTCTCGCGTCAACGGCGCGAGCACCGGGCTACCGGTCGACAGGGTGACGCCGGCGGTGCTGCCCTTGGTCAGGGCATCGAGCAGCATGCCGTGGACTTCCTCTGTCCGCGCCAGCGCATCGCGGGTATCCGAAGTGAAGGACACCGTCATCACGAGGTCGTCGGCCCTGCGCGTCAGGCCGACCACGGGCGGAACGGTTCGCTGCCCCGGGGCCGGAGGTGCAATGTAGGTCTCGCCCCAGTCGCCATCCTGCGCGACCAGAGGCGCGGTGGCCAGACCCAGGCAAGACGCGATCCCGATCAATCCGTTACGCATTGCGCTTCTCCCTCGCCGTTCATTTCGGCGCATCGAGGGTGGCTGGCAATTGAATTCTTTGCCTTTCCCGCTGGCCGAGGGAGGATTTCGCAAGGTGCATCTGCGACCCTATGCCCCCTTTGCGCGCGCGCCGTTTGCCCCTAAGGCGCGAGGCCATGAGCGAGACGGTATCTTTCGGCTACGAAGAGGTGGCCCCCGAGGAAAAGACCCAGCGCGTCGGCGCGGTTTTCTCCAGCGTTGCGGCCAAGTACGACATCATGAACGATGCCATGTCGGGCGGGATGCACCGGCTGTGGAAGGACCGCTTCGTACGCAGGGTCAAGCCGCAACCGGGCGAGGCGATCCTCGATATGGCGGGCGGTACCGGCGACATCGCCTTCCGCATGGCCGAGCGCGGTGCGGAAGTGACCGTTGCCGACATCAACCAGGACATGCTCGATGTCGGGGTCGAACGGGCCGTGGAGCGGGGGATCACGGGCCTGGTCTGGAGCTGCCAGAACGCCGAGGAGCTCGACTATATCGACCGCCAGTTCGATGCCTACACCATCGTTTTCGGCATCCGCAATGTCACCCATATCGACAAGGCGCTGGCCGAGGCCCACCGCGTGCTCAAGCACGGCGGGCGGTTCTATTGCATGGAATTCTCGACCACCGAATGGCCCGGCTTCAAGGAAATCTACGACCTCTATTCGCACCGGTTGATGCCCAAGATCGGCAAGGTCATCGCCGATGACGAGGACAGCTATCGCTATCTCGCAGAATCGATCCGCCGTTTCCCCAAGCCGCCGGAGTTCGAGGCGATGATCAAGGCCGCCGGTTTCGCCAACACCCGGGTCGAGCAGATCCTAGGCGGGGCCGTGAACATTCATTCTGGCTGGAAGATCTGATCGCGCTCCCATGACCCGGCCTGTCACCCATATCTGGCGGCTCCTCAAGTGGGGCCGCACCGCTGCGCGGCACGGGGCGCTGCGCGGGATCGAGCGTGATCCCAACACGCCGCCGCCGGTCAAGCGCATGGCCCGCATCGCGCGCCTCGGCGCGCGTGTGCCTGCCGTCCCCGATTACGCCGGTGCGTTTCGCGATATCGGACCGGCGGCGATCAAGCTCGGCCAGTCGCTGGCCACCCGGCCCGACCTGGTGGGCGACGAAGCGGCGCTCAATCTGCTGACCTTGCAGGACGACCTGCCGCCGATCCCGTTCAGCGAGATCGAAGCGGCGGTTGCGGCGACTTTCGACCAGCCCCTCGACACACTGTTTCGGAGCATCGATCCCGCTCCCGTTGGGGCCGCGTCAATTGCTCAGGTCCACAAGGCGATCACCAGCGATGGCCGGACTGTCGCACTCAAAGTGCTGCGCCCCGGCATCCGTGAGAAATTCGCCCGCGACATCCAGACCTATGAATGGGCTGCGGCGCATGTCGAGGCGATGGGCGGCGAAGCGGCGCGGCTGCGCCCGCGGCTTACCATCGCCAATTTCAAGCGCTGGACCAATTCCGAACTCGACCTGAGGCGCGAAGCGGCTTCGGCCAGCGAACTGGCCGAAAAGATGCGCGGCTTTGCCGGCTACCGCATTCCGGCAATCGATTGGGACAGGACCAACGGCAAGGTTATGACGGTCGAGTGGGTCGACGGTATCAAGATCTCCAAGCGCGAAGAGCTCATCGCGGCAGGGCATGATCTGCCCGCGTTGGCCGAGCGGCTGGTGCTGGCCTTCCTGACCCAGGCGATCAGCGGCGGGTTCTTTCATGCCGACATGCACCAGGGCAACCTGTTCGTGGAGCCCGACGGCACCATCGTGGCGATCGATTTCGGCATCATGGGCCGGATCGACCGCCGGGCGCGGCAATGGCTGGCGGAAATCCTCTACGGCCTGACCACCGGCAATTACCAGCGCGTGGCCGAGATCCATTTCGAAGCGCAATATGTGCCGAGCCACCATTCGGTCGGCGAGTTCGCCACGGCGCTGCGCGCGGTGGGCGAGCCGATGCGCGGCAAGCCGGTGAGCGAGCTCAGCGTCGGCCAGATGCTCGACGGGCTGTTTGCGATCACCCGCGATTTCGACATGCAGACCCAGCCGCACCTGCTGCTGCTGCAGAAGACCATGGTCATGGTCGAAGGTATCGCCACCCAGCTCAATCCGCAGATCAACATGTGGGACGTCAGCGCGCCCTATGTGCGCAGCTGGATCCGCGACGAGCTGGGACCGGAAGCGGCGCTGGCCGACAGCGTCAAGCGCCACATGCAGACCCTGACCGGCCTGCCGGACCTGCTGCGTCGCATCGAGGAACGCTACCCGCCCAAGGGCGGCGCGCCCGAACCGCCGCCGCTGCCCGAGGTCGAGCTGGTCTGGGAGCGTCGCCAACGCCGGAGACGCGGCTGGCTGGGCTACGCCATCAGCGCAGCTCTGGGTGCAGGTGCTGCAGCGGGCGCGATGATGCTGGGCTGGCTCGGCTGATCAGCCGGGCGGCTTGTCGCCTTCCGGCTCGGCAGCTGGCTCGTTTGGCGGTTCCTCGTCGCTCTTCATCTTTTTCCAAGCGCGCCGCACGCCGCCGATGGCAAGCAGCAGCGCTGCCAGCGCGCCCAGCGCCCCGATGGGCGACTTCAGCCATTCCTCGGCAGAGGCGAAGAAGCGCTTGACCGCGCCCAGTGTCGTCACGTCGACTTCGATATTGGCGGTGCGGCTCGGCTGGCCGATCTTGCGCAAGCCGCCGTCGCTTGCCTCGACCACGATGCCGCTGCGCAATTTGAGCTGGCTTGTGCCCGGCTCGCTCGGTGTAACGGTCCAGCGCCAGGTCGGGTCAGGGTCCTCGCGGGTGTTCTTGGGCTGACAATCGGCCGGTTCAACCTTGAAGCTCGGATCGGCTTCGAGGCAGGCATACATGATGGTGCCGATCTTGACCTGACCGGTCTCGGTCGTGCCCCCGGTAGGCGCGCCGATATTGCGCGCCGCCTTGCTTTCGGCCTTGGCGATGGCGCTGTCTATTTCCTCCTGCGTGGGGCCGGTAGCGATCGGCGTCGGTAGCGGCTCGGGCGTCGCCTCTGCTATCGGCGAAGCATCGCTGATAGGGCCGTCGCGCTCGATCGCTTGCGAGGTGTTTTCCCACGATTCAGGGATGATGATCTCGGCAGCGACCGCTTCCTCGGCATTCGGCGCGGTCTTTACTTGCGATCGCCCGATCACGATGGGTCGCTCCCCGACGATGACCTCGGTCGGGCGCGGCCGGAAGGTTGCCGACGGCTGGGGCGAAAGCGTGGGGGAGAGCGACGATGTGGGTGGCTCCGGCAGCGGCGTCGCTGGCGTTGACGATGGGACGGGCGCGGGCGGTGGAGGCGGTGGCGGGGCGACCGGTTTGGCGATCTCGCCCGCTTCGCCTTGCACCTTTGCGTCAAGCCGAACGATGGAATAGCGCACCACAGCGGGCATGTCGGCGGTCATCTTCTGGTTGGGTTCGAACGCATCGATCCCGGCGGCGAGCTTGCCATACTGCTCGGCAAACCGGTCGCATTCGGCCTTCGTCTCATAGGTACCGGTCAGATCGCACAGCATATCGCCGGCCTCCCGATCGGGCTCGGCGAAGACATCGCCCGGCTTTTGCCCGGCTGGTCTGTCGCCGCATGCGGCCACCGCCAGCGCGAGCATCGCACAGCTCGCCAGCCTCATCGAATGTCGCGCCATTGCCACCCTCCCGCTGTTGAACCTGCGGTAGCGATCCGGCTGTTCTGTTTGCGGGGAAGATATACCGATTGGCCGTCGGCGGCAAATCGTGCGCTGGCGGTCACTGGATTAGCTCTTGGTCAGGTCCTTGAGGGCGTCCTGGTCCGGCTTCTTGCCGAGATTGCGAATACGCCAGAAGATGACGGAGAGCACACCGAGCGCGCTGAGCACCGCCAGCAGGAAGGTGCGCAACCCGCCCGCACTGCCCGTCAACCGTTCGATCTGCTTGTCGAAGCGGGTGATGGTGTCGGCGGTCACTTCGACAGCGATGGTTTCGCTGTCGATCTGGTCCAGCGGTTGCCCGTCTTTGTCGGTCAGGCTCTGGACCGTGGCAGCCAGAGCCAGCTTGCGTTCCTGCTGCGGGGAGACTTCCCACTGGAAGCTGACCTGCGGCGAACCGGCCTTGCGCTGGCATTGGCGCTTTTCGCCCTTGACCGCGAAATCCACCGCCTTGAGCTCGGCGCAAATCCATGGACCGAGCTTCAACTCGCCCGAGGTCACTTCGCCGGAGGCCCCGGCGGCCTGCGCGATCTGCTCCGCACGCTCCTTGCGGCCGACTACCAGGTTGACCGGGTAATACCTGCCGACCTCCATCTTCCGTGGAGCCCCCAGCGATGCGACCCCGAGCGGCGCGTTGGCCGCAAGTGTGGTGTAACGCGCACATTCTGCCGAAGTGGCGAAGTCCTCCAGCGCTGGACAGAATGCACGGCCATCGTCAGGCAGCGATTGCATGGCGACAAGCTGTCCCGCCGGATTGCCGACCATCGATGCGGCTCCGGCTGTCCCCGCCGGTGCTGACTGCGGCCTCCCCATCACGGGTGGTGGGGGAACAGGCGGCGGCGGTCGCGGGCAAGGATCGCCGAGAATGATCACCGAACCATCCGGACACATCTTTGTTGCCGGTGGAGGAGGCGGTGGGGGCGGTGGGGGCGGTGGCGGTGGCGGTGGAGGAGGTGGTGGCGGAGGAGGCGCAATCGGCTCACTGCCGAAGATCGCGCAGCCGGACAGGCTAGTGCCGGCCAGCAACAGCAACGCGGCACCGATTGCCCCTCGTGTTCGGAACCTACCCCGCATAACGCTAACCATTGCGAAGTGCCAGCGGCTTGGCAAGGGCTGGCCGACCTATCCCTCTTCGCGCAAATCGTGGTGCGGGAGCAACTTCCAGCCGACCAGGCACAGCACCACCACCAGCGCTTCCACCGCCATCGGCATGGTCCACGCTTCGTAAGTGCCGTCGATAGTAGCAGAGACACAGCGTCCGAAGAACACGATCCCCATCAGCAGCGCGCTCGCGACGAGCGGGTCGCCATTGCGCTTCCATGCACCCCAGATCATGCAGATGCCGGTGACCCAGAAAATCGCGGTCATGTCTCCGCGGATGGTGGCCAGGCCTTGCGTGCCCTTGGGCGTCAGCCCGAAATCGCCGCCGGCCACCGAAGGGTCGAGCAGGAATCCGGTGCCGATATACAGGAAGAAGAGGCCAAGCACGAACAGCAAGGCAGTGATAACCAGTCGCATATGTGTTTTCCCTCCCACAGCTGCGGTTAGCCTAGGCCCGGTAACCACGCTTCGCTAGCCAAATCGTAACCATTGGACGTGAGGACTTCCGCTGGTTTATCCGCGCCGCTAGGCTGCGGCACATGAGGCACGGGTTAGGAGGACACGAGTGATGGCAGGCCCGAGAATCCTGCTCGTCATCGGCGGCGGGATCGCGGCGTACAAGTCGTGCGAGCTCGTGCGACTGATCCGCAAGCAGGGCGGCGCGGTGACTTGCGTTCTGACCGAAGGCGGAGCGAAGTTCGTCACCCCGATGGCGCTGGCCGCCCTGAGCGAGAACCCGGTCCACACCACGCTGTGGGACCTGCGCAACGAAGTCGAGATGGGCCATATCCAGCTGAGCCGTGAGGCCGACCTGATCGTGGTCTGCCCGGCGACGGCCAATATGCTGGCCAAGATGGCGGCAGGCATTGCCGACGATCTTGCCTCCACATTGCTGTTGGCGACCGACAAGCCGGTGATGGTCGCACCCGCGATGAATGTGAAGATGTGGCAGCATGACGCAACGCAGATGAACGTTGCGCGATTGCGCGATGCGAGCGTGCATGTGGTCGACCCCGACGAAGGCGCGATGGCCTGCGGCGAATTCGGGCCGGGTCGCCTGCGCGAGCCGGAGGAGATCTGGAACGCGATCGCCGAATTGCTCGGTGCGGAACAGGTCGAGCTGCGCGATCAGGCAGAGCTTGCGCCCGCCCCCCCGCCCAAGCATGTTCCCGCGCCGCAAGTCGAGGCACTGGAGCCCGAACCGGAGGAAGAAAGCCGGGGCATTCTCGGTGGCCTGTTCGCATCGATCATTCCGCGCACCACCCGCAAGCGCTCCCTCGAAGAGATCGAGGCGCAGTGGGATGCGCCGGTTGAAGAGTCTGGTGCCGATGTTGACCGGGGCGGCGACGCGGCGGAGGAAATGCCGGAAC
This sequence comes from Erythrobacter sp. SDW2, assembly GCF_021431965.1. Lineage (NCBI taxonomy): Bacteria > Pseudomonadati > Pseudomonadota > Alphaproteobacteria > Sphingomonadales > Erythrobacteraceae > Erythrobacter > Erythrobacter sp. SDW2. The sequence continues at coordinate 2,911,463 of NZ_CP090370.1, read as the reverse complement.
CTCTCGCCGGTGCCGGCCCGGTGCTTGCCACCAAGGGCAAGGCCAAGTCGGCCCCGCCGACCGATGCCGATGCGATCAACCACACCGTTGCCACCGGAACCGGTTCACAGAAGCCTGAGCCGATTGCCGACGATGGGCCGCTGGTGACCGAGGATGACTTCGAGAACGACCTACTCGATGGCCAGCCTGATTTCGATGAAACGCCCGAGCATCGCCCGCTCTACGGCAAGCATGTCCTCGTCACCGCCGGGCCGACGCACGAGCCGATCGATCCGGTGCGCTACATCGCCAACCGTTCGAGCGGGAAGCAGGGCTTTGCCATTGCCGCTGCTGCCGCCAATGCCGGGGCGCGGGTGACTCTGGTGGCCGGGCCGGTGCACTTGAAGACCCCGCCGGGTGTCGACCGGGTCGATGTCGAAAGCGCGGTCGAAATGGCCGATGCCGTGCGCAAGGCGCTGCCCGCAGATGCAGCGGTGATGGTCGCGGCGGTGGCCGACTGGCGCACCCGCGATGTCGCGGGACAGAAAATGAAGAAGCGCGGTTCGGCTCCGCCGGCGCTGATCCTCGAGGAAAACCCCGATATCCTCACCAACCTGTCGGCGAGTGAAAAGCGCCCGCGGCTCGTGGTCGGCTTTGCGGCGGAGACCAACGACGTGCTCGACAATGCCAAGTCCAAGCGCAAGCGGAAGGGTGCGGACTGGATCGTGGCCAATGATGTGTCGGGCAATGTGATGGGTGGGGACCGAAACACCGTCCACATCGTCAGCTCGAAGGGTGCCGAGGCGCTGCCGGAAATGCCCAAGGACGATGTCGCCCGCGCGCTGGTCGAACGCATCGCCGAGGCGCTCGAGAATATGGACGACACTGATGAGTAATGTGCCGGTGAAGCTGAAGCGCCTCAACAACGGCCACGGCCTGCCGCTGCCCGAATATGCCACGGCCGGCGCTGCCGGCATGGATCTGGTTTCGGCCGAAGATGTGACCATCAAGCCGGGTGAACGCCATGCCGTGGCGACCGGGCTCAGCATGGCGATCCCGCCCGGGTACGAGATACAGGTTCGCCCGCGTTCAGGCCTCGCGCTCAAGCACGGCATTACCGTGCCCAACACCCCGGGAACCATCGACAGCGATTATCGCGGCGAGCTGAAGGCGATCCTCATCAACCATGGCAGCGAGCCTTTCACCATCCATCGCGGCGACCGTGTCGCGCAGCTGGTGCTGGCCCCGGTCACGCGGGCGGTGTGGGAAGAAGTCGAGGAACTGGACGAGACCGCACGTGGTGCAGGGGGCTTCGGTTCGACCGGGGGGCACGCCAGACTGGTCTGAACTTGACGGGGCCTTCGGCCAGGGACATTTAAGCGTTGTCCAAACCCCGAGGGGAAGCATGCAAGAGATTGCCACCAACTGAGCCGCCTGACCGCGCAATTACGCGCGGGATCGGGCTGTCGTATGTCTCGCGCCCGCGATGGCGCGCGGGGCATCCTGCTCAGCTGCGGGCTGCGGCCCGGCAAGTGGACATCCCTTCCAGTGAACATTTCCAGACACGAGCAGCGCGTCCTGCACGCGCTCGCCCAAGGTGGGCGGATCGAATACTTCCGTGATGAACATGGCCGGGTGGTCGAGGTCGATTGCTACAACCGCGACGGCTACCGGCTGGTCGATTGCTCGCTTGGCGTGTTCCAGCGGCTGCGCAAACGGCGTCTGATCCGCAGCAGCGGTGGCGCAGCCTACCGCATCACGCGCGAAGGACTGCAGGCGGTCCGCTCGCAGCCCGACAACCGGTAGTGCTTCCTGCTCAGTCGAACAGCCCGACCGCGAGCTCCGCCCAGACCAGCAGGAAGGCCAGCACTGCTCCAAACATCAGCAGCGCGCGGCCTTGCATCGTCTTGGCAACTCTTCCCGCGATCTCGAGCAATAGCCCGAGCCCCGTCAGCATTGCGGCGAAGATCGCGAAGTCTTCCGGGCCCCAATTCACTTCGGTGGTGAACTGCATCGCCACCAGCGGGGTCGCCAGCAGCAGCACGGCAAAAATCGCGTAGGTCCAGCGCCAGCGACTGGCGACTATGCGCGGTTCGGCGTGGGCTTCGGTTGCAATCATTTCGCCAACTCCATTGCCTTCGGCCCTGACGATGTATCAGGGCCGAAGCAGCGACGGAAATGGGTTTGCTGTGAATTTCCCGTGCAGATGCGCTGAACGGGCGACCTAGGGGATGCGCTTAACCGTCTTCTTCTCCGGCGCGATCGAGATGCGCAGCGTTTCGCCCGAGTTGCCAGGGAAGTCCGTGAACATCGCCTCGACCAGGTTGGGCACCAGGTACTGCAGCCGGTTGCTGGTCGACAGCGCCTCGGCCTTGCCTTCGAACAGGCGTTCACCTGTCGCGCGGTTGTCGATCTTCAGCTCGATGTCGCTGTTATAGACGGTATAACTGACAACGTCGGGACCGCCGAACCACGGATCGTAGAAACCGAAACCCCACGGTCCGCTGAAGCGGCTGCGGTAGTAACGGCTGCGATAGAACCGGCTACGAGGCGAATAGCCATACCACGGGCTGTAGAACGGATCGTCGTAGAAACCGGTCGCGCGAACCTTCTCGCGGCCCTCGTCGACGCCATAGTCGAAGCGCACCAGCAGGTTGGCCGTGTCGGGCGAGACGGCGGGCGTATAGCCGAGCTGCGCCATACGGGCGGAGACGAGGTCCGCATATTGCGAGAACTCGAGCCCGCCGGCCAGCGCCGGATCATCGGCGACGACAGCGAAGGTCTGGCCCTGCGGCGCAGGCAGCTGGCTCGTGAAGCGGGTCACGTCGGACTTGAAGCCGGCGGTGGCGCAGCCGCCCAGCGTAGCCAGCATCAGCGGCACAGCGGCGGCCTGCAACAGGCGGCGGGAGAATGTGATCTTGGTGGTCATAATGCGGCCCCTAGTGAAAGGAATCCATCCGGTGTCGACCGCCCCACTCAATGGTCGTACAGGTCAGGAATATCACTTCTATACGCCTGTGGCTATGAACTGCGATTGAATGGCGCGGTTCCAATGGGTTGGCTCAATGGCGCAGCAAGCCGAGTGCCTCATAGGTCCGCTTGAGTGTCGGCAGGCCGCGTTCGCGGGCCTTGGCAGCACCCTTGGCCAGCACGGCGTCGATTGCCTCGCGGTCCTTCAGCAGCTCGTTGAAGCGGGCCGAGATCGGGCTCAGCTTCTCGGCCAGCACTTCACCCAGCGCCGACTTGAACTTGCCGAACCCTTCGCCCCCGAAATCACGCAGCACATCTTCCACGGTGGAGTCTGTCAGCGCTGCGAAAATCGTGACGAGGTTGAGTGCTTCGGGCCGACCTTCCAGCCCGGCTTCCTCGCTCGGCAGCGGTTCGGGATCGGTCTTGGCCTTCTTCACCTTCTTCATGATGGTGTCGGCATCGTCGACCAGGTTGATGCGGCTCATGTCGCTGGGATCGGATTTCGACATCTTGGCCGAGCCATCGCGCAGGCTCATGATTCGCGCGGCCTGCGGTGGGATGAAGGGATCGGGCAAGGTGAACACCGGGTCATCGTCCGAAGCGAAGTCGTTGTTGAACTTCTGCGCAATGTCGCGCGCCAGCTCGAGATGCTGCTTCTGATCGTCACCGACGGGCACGTGGGTCGCCTGGTACAGCAGCACGTCGGCCGCCTGCAGCACGGGATAGGCGAACAGTGCTACGGACTGGCCTTCGCGGTTCTTGCCGGCCTTGTCCTTCCACTGCGTCATGCGGTTGAGCCAACCCATCCGGGCGGTGCCGTTCAGCAGCCATTGCAACTCTGCATGGGCAGGAACCTGGGCTTGGTTGAACAGCACGGAACGGTCAGGGTCGATCCCGCAGGCGACCAGCGCGGCGGCCATTTCCAGCGTCGCCTTGCGCAGCTCCGCCGGATTATGCGGCATCGAAATGGCGTGCAAATCGGCGAGGAAGAACAGGCACTCGCTGCCTTCCTCCATCTCATCCTGCATCCGCACCCAGTTGCGGATCGCCCCCAGGTAATTGCCGAGGTGGAGATTGCCGGTGGGCTGGATGCCGGAAACGACGCGCATTGTCAGAATGGTCCCAAGAGAATCGAAGGAATGGATCAGGCTTGGCGGCGCATTAGGCGCTGGACCGTGCCCTTGTCGAGGACACCCAGCGCTGCTGCCGCGATGCCGAAGCTGGCGAGTCCGGCCATGATAATGGCGCCAATCGCGACCATGCGTTCGATCACACTGCCGCTGAACCATGCATCGAGCGGCGGCATGAGCAGCCACAAGGCACCGCCCATGATGGCAGAGGCAAGCGCTATGCGCAGGATCCGGCCCGCGATCCTTCCCGGCAAGCGGAAGTAGCCTTTCGTCCCGAGCAGCATCAGCAAAAGGGCGACGTTGCACCAGGCGCCAACAGAGCCGGCAATCGCCAGTCCCATCACGCCGAGGCGCGGGACAAGCAGGAAGTTGAGCGCGACCGTCACCACCAGGCTGGCAGCAGCAGTGAACACCGGGGTGCGGGTGTCCTTGCGGGCAAAGAAATTGGGAGTCAGCACCTTGACCAGCACATAGGCCGGCAGGCCTATCACCAGCCCCCCGACGACAGTCCCTGTCACCAGCGCATCTTCCAGTGTGAAGGCGCCGCCGACAAAGAAAACACGGGTGAAGGCGCTGCCAGTGATCCACAAAGCGACCGCAGCGGGCAGGGTCAGCAGCATCGCCAGTTCGATCGCGTTGGATTGCAGTCGTGCGGCCTCGTCCGATTCCTCGCGCGCAAGGAAGCGCGACAGGGAGGGAAGGATCGCAGTACCCAGGGCAATGCCGATGATCCCGAGCGGCAGCTGGTTCCACCGGTCGGCCATGGCTAGGTAGGTGTAGCTGCCGTCTGGCAGGGTAGAGAGGAAGAAGAGGTCGATGAACCGGGCGATCTGGTACACGCCTGCCCCGAAGACGGCGGGGACAATCAGGACGCCCAGTTCCTTCACCCCTGCGGTAATCCTGGGCAGCCGCAGAGACAGCTTGAAACCGGCGCGGTGCATGAAGAAGCCGAGCCACAGCAGTTGCAACAGGCCGGACACCGATACCGCCACCGCCAGCCAGAAGCCGGTGGCGATGCGGGTCGCTTCGCTATCGGGCTGGAGTGCTCCCCAGGTCAGCGCGACCAGCAGGCTGATATTGAGCAGGATCGGCGCCGCCGCTGCCGCGGCAAAGCGGGACAAGGAATTGAGCACCGCCGCACACAGGGTCGCGAGGCTCATGAACAGCAGGTAGGGGAAGGTGATCCGCGCCATCAGCACGGCATGATCGAACAGCGCCGCATCGCCTGCCGTGCCCTCGTTGGCGAACAGCCCCGCGATCCACGGCATGAAGATCAGCGCCAGCGCGCCGAACACGATCAGAGTCGGGATCAGCACCGCCAACACGTCTTCGCCAAATCGGCGCGCCTCCGACAGGTCGCCCTCGGTCTTCATCCGCCGGTTGAACAGCGGTACGAAGGCGCTGGCGAACGCACCTTCGGCAAACAGGCGGCGGAAGATGTTGGGCAGCTGGAACGCCAGTTGCCAGGCATCGGCAACGCCGCCCGCGCCAAGGACGCGGGCGAGCAGCATATCGCGGGCGAAACCGAACACCCGGCTGACCCCTGTCAGCCCGCCGATGGTCCCGACATTCTTGAGCAGGCTCATGGCCTTGTGCCCGCCGTGGCTAGGCTCAGGCTTCGCCGCCCGGTGCCTGGCCCTGCTCGGCAGCCTGTTCGGCGGCTTTCTGCTGCAGGCGGGCAACATAGAGGCCGTTGAAGTCGATCGGGTCGAGCATCAGCGGCTGGAAGCCCAGGTCGCGGGTTGCGTCGGCAATGACGCGCCGAGCAAACGGGAACAGGATGCGCGGGGCCTCGGCATAGATGAACATATGCGACTGATCAGCCGGCATGTTGCGGATGCCGACGAGGCCGGCATAGACCAGCTCGATCAGGTAGAGCGCGCCGCTCTGCACCTTGGCTTCGACGTTGATCTTGAGCTCGACTTCCTGGATCTCGTCGTTGACCGGCTGCGCGCCGATGTTGAACTGCAGGTCGATCTGCGGCTGCTCGTTCCACTGATAGACTGCCGGAGCATTCGGATTTTCGACCGACATGTCCTTGATGTACTGGGTGATGAAACCTGCGGTCGGACGGGTGTCTTCGCCATTGCCGCCAGCTGCGGGGTCCATGTTGAGGTCGGTGAGAACGTCGCCTTCGTCGGCCATGATCTGGGTCTTTCGTAGATTCTGGATGTTTCGGGCCCGGCGTACAGGCCGGGGTTTCAGCGGGCGCGCCTAGCACCGCCGCGGCCAGCCCGCAACGCTGCTCGCATCAAAGGGGTGGCCTGCCGCAGATAGCCCGAAGGCCCTGTTGTGAATCTGTCAGGGTCTCCTATGTATGTCTCGTGCGTTAAGCACAGGACTTGGGCCGCAAAACATGTTAGTCTGGTCAGCCGGACAAAGGTGAAACCGCCAGTGAGCTATATCGTCGAGATCGTCATTCTTGCCATGATCGCCGCCTTCCTGGGCATGCGGCTCTATTCCGTGCTGGGCGAACGCGCCGAGCACGAGGAGGAAGTGATCCCGAACCGCTACGATTCGGCCGATCCGCAAGAGCCGCAGGCCCGGCCCAAGCCGACCGCTCCGGTGATCGACCTTCCGCGCAATCCCAACCTCCATCCCTCGGTTGACCAGGGTGTGCGGGCGATTGCTTCGGTTGACCGCACGTTCGACATCCTCACGTTTCTCGAAGGGGCCAAGAGCGCATATGCCATGGTGCTCGAGGCCTACTGGCGCGGCGACAAGGAAACCCTGCGCGAATTGTGCGACCTCGACGTGTTCCAGAGCTTCGCCGGCGCAATCGATGCGCGGGAGGAATTGGGCCACAGCCTCGACAACAAGTTGATCCGGATCGAGGATTGCACCATCCGCGACGCCGAACTCGACGGCCGCACCGCGCGGGTGACCGTGCTGTTCGTGTCGGATATTGCCGCCGTGACGCGTGACGGGGATGGCAACGTCATCGCCGGATCGCTCGACGACGCGATCGAGAGTCGCGACATCTGGACCTTCAAGCGCAATGTCGACTCCGCCGGTCCGGACTGGATCCTCGACGAAACCGACGAAGGCTGACCGCCTGCAGCTTCTGAGGTGATTGCCATGCGCCGCCGGTTCGCAATCGCAACAGCGCTGGCGCTTCCGGCCTGCGCCATGATCCCGGAATCCAAGCCGCCGTTCGGAATCGAACAGTCGCCAGAGCCGAGCTATGACAGCGCCCTTGCAGCCGGGGTCATGGCAGGGCCTTCGGTTGCATCGCTGGGATTGCAGCCGGGTGATGCCAATGCCGCGCTCGCGGCCTTCGTCGCCAGCTGCAGCTGGCTCACCACCAAGGATGATCGCAGCGGATTGACCGTCCCGGCGGACTGGCAGGCGCCCTGCGGCGTGGCGCGCAATTGGCCTTCGACCAGGGGCGCGGAATTCTTTGCGCTGCAGTTCGAGACCGCCGTCGTCGCCGATGGCAAGGCTTTCGCGACCGGCTATTACGAGCCCGAGATCGCCGGCAGCCGGACCAGGCTCCCTGGCTACGATGTCCCGGTCTATCGCGTGCCTGATGACCTCGTTCGCGCCTGGCCCGAAGGCACAGCTGAACATGAAAAAACCGGGCGCGCCCCGCTCGGCCGTTATGATGCCAGCGGCAAGTTCGTCCCCTATTACACCCGCGCCGAGATCGAGGACGGGGCGCTGGCCGGCAAGGGGCTGGAAATCGCCTGGGCCAAGGACAGCATCGAGATGTTCTTCCTCCAGATCCAGGGGTCCGGCCTGCTGCGCCAGCCCGATGGCTCGGTGATGCGGATCGGCTATAACGGGCAGAACGGGCATGGCTATACCGGGATCGGCGGGGTCATGCGCGAACGCGGCCTGCTGGGTGACGGGCCGGGGCAATATCCCGGCAGCATGCAGGGCATAGTTCAGTACCTGCGCGATTTCCCGGAAGAGGGTCGCCAACTGATGCGGCTCAACGAAAGCTGGATCTTCTTTCGCGAACTTACCACCGACGGGCCCTTGGGTTCGCTCGGCATCCCGGTGCGACGCGGGGACAGCGTGGCGGTCGATCCGCGCTTCGTACCCTATGGCGCGCCGGTCTGGCTCGACCTTGACCGCAATGTCGCCGACGGGTTGTGGATCGCACAGGACACCGGTGGCGCGATCAAGGGCGCCAACCGGTTCGATACCTTCTGGGGCAATGGCGGGGACAGTGCCGAGATCGCTGGCGGCATGAGCGGGCGCGGGCAGGCGCTGGTGCTGCTGCCCAAGGGCGTGGTCGCGCGGCTGCAGGCCAGCAGCAGTCAATGAGCCATCCGCGCGGGCTGAGCGACGAGGAAGCGGCGGTCTGGGAAAAGCTCGCGGCGACCGTCGCGCCGCTGCATCCGGTCCGACCGGCCAGGAAAGTACCGGCGAAATCGGCGACGGCGCCAGCCGCTCCGCAGCCAATCGGACCAGCCCCGGTAGGCCGAGCCGTGCAGCCCGGCCGTGCCCTTTCGCCACCGGAACCCCTGCCTCCCTCCGCCCGTCGGGTACCGGCCCCCGGCAATCTCGATTCGCATTGGGATCGCCGTCTCAAGGCAGGCGACATAGCTCCCGATCTCGCGCTGGACCTGCACGATCACGGGATGGATGCTGCCTATACGCGGCTGATGGGGGGGATGGAGCAGGCGCGCAGCATGGGCGCGCGGGTGGTGTTGGTGGTGACCGGCCGTCCGCGCCCGGTCGATGCCGCCGACCGCGCCACATCGCGCGGTGTGATCCGGGCCAAGATCCTCGACTGGCTCGCCGCCAGTGAACATGGTGATGCCATCGCTGCCATCCGCAAGGCGCACCGCCGCCACGGGGGCGAGGGCGCGCTTTACGTGGTGCTGCGGCGGGAGCGTTAGTCTTCTACCAAAGGAAAACCCCCGGCATCACGACCGGGGGTTCCTGATTGCAACCCTCGTAGGGTTCGCGCTTACTTGCCGTACTTGGCGTAACGGACGTCGAAGCGGTCGGCGTCCATCACCTTGGTCCAGGCCTTGACGAAGGTGTCAACGAACAGCTTTTCGTTGCCCTTCTCGGCGAAGACTTCGGCCTGGGCCCGGAGCTGCGAGTTCGAGCCGAACACCAGGTCGGTGCGGGTGGCGGTCCACTTGTCGGCGCCGGTTTTGCGGCACTTGCCGAGGAACTCCTCGTCACCGCTCTCGCTGACCACTGACCACTCCGTGCTCATGTCGAGCAGGTTGGTGAAGAAGTCGGTCGAAAGCACCCCGGGACGGTCGGTCAGCACGCCGATGCTGTTGCCGTGCTTGGCATGTTTGCTGACGGCACCGAGAGCGCGCATCCCGCCGACCAGCGCGGTCATCTCTGGGATCGAGAGGCCGAGCAGCTGAGCGCGGTCGACCAGCATGTCCTCGGTCTTCACGCTCGCCTTGGTCTTGAGGTAGTTGCGGAACCCGTCGGCAAACGGCTCGAGCGGTTCGAAGCTCGCGGCATCGGTGTGCTCTTCGCCGGCATCGCCGCGGCCGGTGGTAACGTCGACCTTGAGATCGAAGCCGCCGTCCTTGGCTGCCTTTTCAACCGCCGCAGCACCGGCCAGCACGATGGCGTCGGCCATCGACAGGTTGCCGCGCAGCTCTTCCAGCTTCGTCAGGACCTTGCCCAGCTCTTCCGGATCGTTGACCTTCCAGTCCTTCTGGGGGGCGAGGCGTACCCGGGCACCGTTGGCACCGCCGCGATGGTCCGAATTGCGGTAGGTCGAGGCCGAGGCCCAAGCCGCCTTGACCAGTTCGCTGACTGTGAGGCCGCTGGCGAGGACCGCCGACTTGAACGCCGCCACATCGGCATCCGAGGGGGTGGTCCCAGCAGGGACCGGATCCTGCCAGATCAGGTCTTCAGCCGGAACTTCGGGGCCCATGTAGCGGACCTTCGGGCCCATGTCGCGGTGGGTCAGCTTGAACCATGCGCGTGCGAAGGCATCGTCGAGCGCCGCCTGGTCGTTGAGGAAACGCTCCGAAATCTGGCGATACTCCGGGTCGCGCTTCAGCGCCATGTCGGCCGTGGTCATCATGGTCGGGACCTTCTTGCTCGGATCGCGAGCGTCGGGTGCCATGTCGGCTTCTTCCTGATCGATCGGCTGCCACTGGTAAGCGCCCGCCGGGCTCTGCACCAGTTCGTACTCGTACTTGAACAGCAGGCGGAAGTAGTCGTTGCCCCACTCGGTCGGGTTAGGGGTCCAGGCCCCTTCGATCCCCGAAGTGGTGATGTGCCCCTTGGCGATCTCGTCCTTATCGGTGAGCCAGCCGAAGCCCATCAACGCCAGGTGTTCGCTTTCAGGTGCACCGCCAAACGTGTCGGCCGGCTTCGCCCCGTGCGCCTTGCCGAAGGCGTGGCCACCAGCGGTGAGGGCAACGGTTTCCTCGTCGTTCATGGCCATTCGGGCGAAGGTTTCGCGCATGTCGCGCGCCATGCCTTCGGGATCGTGCGGGTTGCCGCCCGGACCTTCCGGATTGACGTAGATCAGGCCCATCTGGATCGCAGCGAGCGGGTTCTCGAGCGCCTTGCCTTCATCGGGCCGGATGCGGGTGGCAACACCTTCGTTGACCCACTGTTCTTCGGTGCCCCAGTACACGGTCTCGGGCTCGAACACGTCCTTGCGGCCGCCGCCGAAGCCGAACACCGGGCCGCCCATCGATTCGATGGCGACATTGCCGGTCAGCACGAACAGGTCGGCCCAGCTGATGTGCTTGCCGTACTTCTGCTTTATCGGCCACAGCAGACGGCGAGCCTTGTCGAGGTTGCCGTTGTCGGGCCAGCTGTTGAGCGGGGCGAAGCGCTGCTGACCGCTCGAGGCGCCGCCGCGGCCATCGCCGGTGCGATAGGTGCCGGCAGCGTGCCAGGCCATGCGGATGAAGAAGGGACCGTAATGGCCATAGTCGGCCGGCCACCAGTCCTGGCTGTCGGTCATCAAGGCCTTGAGGTCGGCTTTGAGCGCGTCGTAGTCGAGCGCGTTGAAAGCTTCGGCATAGTCGAAATCTTCGCCCATCGGATCGGGGTTCTTGCCGCCGGCAACGAGGATGTCGAGCTGGAGCGCGTCGGGCCACCAGTCCCTGTTGGTGCGGCCGAACAGCGAGCGGGTGCCGCCATCGCCGTGGAACGGACAGCCGCTGATATCTCCGGTCTTTGCGTCCATGATTGTCTCTCCTGCTAGAATCGGGGGAATCACCCGGTACGGGTGAAACATGCCAGCGGGATGACGGTTTGTGGCTGATTAGTCCAATCGATTAAATGACAGTGTTTAATCGAGAGGGGCGTTTACCCGCACTGAGCTCGGTGTAGCAGCTTGTGATCGGTCAGCACCAGCGCCATCATCGCTTCGACCACCGGCACGCCGCGGATGCCGACGCAGGGGTCGTGGCGGCCCTTGGTGCGGATCTCGGTGGCATTGCCTTCGTTGTCGATGGTCTCGACCGGGGTCAGGATCGAACTGGTCGGCTTGAAGGCGACGCGGCAGGTCACCGGCTGGCCGGTGCTGATCCCGCCGGCGATGCCGCCGGCATGGTTGGCCTCGAAAGCGGGCCCGTTCTCGCCCCCTGTTTCATTGGGCCGCATCGGGTCGGCATTTTGCTCCCCTGTCAGCCGCGCCGCGCCGAAACCGTCGCCGATCTCCACGCCCTTGACCGCGTTGATGCCCATCATCCCGGCGGCAAGATCGGCATCGAGCTTGGCATAGATCGGCGCGCCCCACCCGGCGGGCACGCCCGTGGCGACGCATTCCACCACTGCACCCAATGAAGAACCCGCCTTGCGCGCGCCATCGACCAGCGCTTCCCAGCGTTGCGCCGCGGCGGCATCGGGGCACCAGAACGTGTTGTTGCCGATCTCGCCCGCATCGAATTTCGCCGGATCGATTGCATCGCCGCCGATTTCGCTGACATAGGCGAGGATGTTGACTTCCGGGATCACCAGCCGCGCCACCGCGCCGGCCGCCACCCGCATGGCGGTTTCGCGCGCGCTGGAGCGGCCGCCCCCGCGATAGTCGCGAAAACCGTATTTGGCGTCATAGGCATAGTCGGCATGGCCGGGGCGATAGGCCTTGGCGACTTCGGAATAATCCTTGCTCCGCTGGTCGACATTCTCGATCAGCAGGCTGATGGGCGTGCCGGTGGTCTTGCCTTCGAAGACACCCGATAGAATCCGGACCTGATCCGGCTCCTGCCGCTGGGTGGTGAAGCGGTTCTGCCCCGGACGGCGCGCATCGAGCCAGGGCTGGATGTCGCTTACACCGAGGGCAATCCCCGGCGGGCAGCCGTCGAGCACACAGCCGATGGCCGGGCCATGGCTCTCGCCCCAGGTGGTCATGCGCAGCACGCGCCCGAAGGTGTTCCAGCTCATGCTGGCGGTTTGGCGCAAGATCATGCGGCTGTCCAACATCATGGGCATAGGATTTTTTGGTTCGCGCAAAGGCGCCAAGGCGCGAAGACAGGGTGCCTCTGGCGAAGCCTGCACTCTCATCCGGGCTTGCGGCAATCGCAAATCTGGATTGGAAGTGCGGCTTCGCCGCCAGAACAGTATCTTCGCGGCTTAGCGCCTTTGCACGGAACACAATTGGTCCAACCCTGCGGACAAGGCACAACGGTCGCTGGCAATCACCGTCTGTTTGCGGCAGGAACAAATCATGATTGCCAAACTGAAGGGCCTGCTCGAAGAAACCGGCACCGACTGGGCGGTGATCGACGTGGCGGGCGTGGGCTATCTGGTCCATTGCTCGACCAAGACACTCAGCGCGCTGGGCGAGGTGGGCGAGGCCTGCACCGTCTACACCGACCTGCAGGTATCCGAAAACGACATGCGGCTGTTGGGCTTTGCCGACAGCGCCGAACGCGACTGGTTCCGCTTGCTGACACAGGTGCAGGGGGTGGGCAGCAAGGTCGGCCTGGCGATCCTCTCGGCACTGTCCGCCGGCGAGTTGCAGGCCGCCTGCGCCAATGGCGATGCCGCGATGGTCGCGCGCGCCAACGGCGTGGGGCCGAAGCTGGCGGGCCGGATCGTCAACGAGCTGAAGGACAAGGCGGGCGCGTTGCTCTCGTCCGGCGGTGTGGCGGGTGTCACGATCACGCGCGCGGGCAGCCACAGCGCCGACGCCGTCAGCGCGCTGGAAAACCTCGGCTTCAAACCAGCCGTCGCCGCCCGCGCCGTGGCACTGGCGCAAGGCGAGTTGGGCGAAGGCGCGAGCGAGGGCGAGCTGATCCGCGTGGCGCTGAAGAGGGCGGCGGGGTGATGCTCGGTTGGATCCGCCTTCTTGCTGCAATGGCTGCGTTCTGGATGCTTGCTCCTGCGGCAGCACTGGCCTGCACTTACCCGCGGCCCATCATCCTGAGTGCCCCGCCTGCAGCGGTCGAGGGTTTCACGGTCGTCAAGGTGCGGATCGTCAATGGACTGTGGCAGGAACACACGTTGGTGGCACTTGAAAGTGTCGTTGTCGAGGACTCCGCAGGCTTTGGCGAAGGGGCGCAGCTCCGTTTTATTGTGCCGGATGGCTGGCTGGAGGGTGCCTCGTGCTTGGCGCTCCCATGGGGAGATACCCTCGATGATGAGGGTCGGGGGATCGGGTATGTCCAGATCCGTGGTAGTGATCTCCCCGGGTTCTACATCCTGAGCTACCCTTCGTCGCGGAACGAGGGGCGACTGAAGCGCGCTCGCAAGGCCCCCGACTGGCGAGCAATCAGATTTGGTGAAGAGGGATGATGTCGAAATGACGGGATGGGATTTCACTCGAAGGTTGGGGCTGGCGCTACTGGCTCTCGGTTTTACCGTCCCCGCAGCCGCGCAGGATATGTCGGCCTTCACCATGGGACCGGTATTTGAGGATTTCGGGCCCGTCGCCGACATCCCTGATGCCGATTTCCAGATCCCCGAGGGGATGGAGTTCAAGGTCGCCTTCGACGTCGCCCGCCCGGCTGAGGAGGGCAAGCTCAACCGCGGGTTCGAATCCGCCGCGCGCTTCATCAACATGCATGACCGGATCGGGATCGAGCCGATGAAGAACCTCGCCGCGGTGGTGATCCATGGCCCGGCGGTGCTCGACCTGCTGACCGACGAAGCCTGGGCCGCGCGCGGCAAGGGCGAGGTCAACCCGTCTGCCGAGGCGGTGCGCCAGATGATCGACCAGGGTGTGCGCTTCATCGTCTGCGGCCAGAGCTCCGGCGCGCAAGGGGTGAACAAGGACGAGATGCTCCCCGGCGTGGAACTGGCCCTGAGCGCAATGACGGCACATGCTGTATTGCAGGGGCAGGGTTATTCGGTGAACCCGTTTTGAGGGGTATGATGACCGAGCATGAGCTAGCACCACTTTACTGTGATATAATGGAGGAGTTGAAGGCTCGGGTCACCACGATGTCCGAAGTTGCTTGGCATCTTCGTCCACCTTCCAACGCAAGTGAAAACCGACACTCCCATTTTATGTTTGAAGGTCTGTATCTCCAATTGAGGAAGGTTTGCGAATTGCTTTCCAGAGGCATGCTTGTGATTCAGGCTGCTGATCCTGCTTTTCCATTCCGCCGGTTCCAGAAGGAATATCGAGCCGACAAAATCTTTAAGGTGATTATCTTTAAGGTGATTCAAAACATGAACCCGCGTTGCTTTCCGCGACCGATATCAGGCGGGGCGTGGGTCGCTGGCTGCATTGAGCAGGTATATGAGCATTCACCTGTTTTCGATTACAAGGCGCTGAAGGACGCCTACGTGACATGCGACGGGGTGCTTCATGTTTGGAAACTCGACGTGCTTCAGAAGCCCAGATTGTCAGAGCTGAACCAAGATTTCGTGAAGTCGTGGGTAGAGCGTCTTTTAAATGGTCTGAACCATCACGTCGTCTCGCTACCGGTTGAGAATAGACACCTTTTTGTTCGAATGCATGATCCTGAGAACGGCAAAGTAAGTTGTAGTTTCGCGTCGAAAGCAAAATGACCGACCCCATCCCCCTCCACACGCCCCAGCGGCAGCCGGAAGACCCGGACGCGGCGCTGCGGCCCAAGTCGCTCGCCGAATTCGTCGGGCAGGCGGCGGCGAAGGGCAATCTTGCGGTGTTCATCGAGGCGGCGCGCAGCCGTGGCGAGGCGATGGACCATACGCTGTTCTTCGGTCCACCGGGGCTGGGCAAGACCACGCTGGCGCAGATCATCGCGCGCGAGCTGGGTGTGGGTTTCCGCGCCACCAGCGGGCCGGTGATCGCCAAGGCGGGCGACTTGGCGGCGCTGCTCACGAACCTTGAGCCGCATGATGTGTTGTTCATCGACGAGATCCACCGGCTCAATCCGGTGGTCGAGGAAGTGCTCTATCCGGCGATGGAGGATCGCGCGCTCGACCTGATCATCGGCGAGGGACCGAGTGCGCGCAGCGTACGGATCGATCTGCCGCCCTTCACCCTGATCGGGGCGACCACGCGGCAGGGCCTGCTGACGACGCCACTGCGTGACCGCTTCGGCATCCCGGTCCGGCTGAACTTCTACAATGAGGACGAGCTGGAGAAGGTCGTCACCCGCGGTGCCGGGCTGATGGGCCTCCCCATCGATCCTGCGGGCGCGCGCGAGATTGCCCGCCGTTCGCGCGGCACGCCGCGTGTCGCGGGCCGCCTGCTGCGCCGGGTGCGCGACTTTGCCGAGGTCGAGAAGGCCGTCACCGTCACGGCCGCCATCGCCGATGCGGCGCTGACCCGGCTGGAGGTCGACCGGCTGGGCCTCGATGCGATGGACCGGCGCTATCTCACCATGATCGCCGATATCTACAAGGGCGGCCCGGTGGGGGTGGAGACGCTGGCGGCGGGCCTCGCCGAGCCGCGCGACACGATCGAGGAAGTGGTCGAGCCGTTCCTGATCCAGCTCGGGCTGGTGGCCCGCACCGCACGCGGGCGTTGCCTTAACGATCGCGGGTGGGAGCATCTCGAACGGAGGCCGCCCGCCGGTTCGCAAACCGGCCTGTTCGGCGACGAGGCTTAACCATCCGGCAAGCTTTGCCCGGGATTCGGTGCCATTGCGGGACAAGGCGTTAGCCAACTCCCTGACCGGAGGCAAAAAATCGATCCGGAACGGCCTTTTCGTGGTTAACGTGATTGCCGCTTGAAGGGTGCGAATGTTCCAAGGGCAAGACGGGGATACGCCCACACCGGAAACGCCGGATGTGAGGAAAGCCCCAGCAGGAACAAAAGAGTTTGCCCATGTCGGTAAAAATGGCCCTGGCGAAACTGGCAGCAACCGCAGCAGGCGGTGCCTTGCTGGCAGGCGGTGCGGTGCGTGTCGCAGAACCGCAGGCGGAGACGGTCGATTACAAGGCGAAGTCGGTCAAGTCCGCGCCCGTCCGCTACATCAAGGAAGCCCCGCCCAAGAAGCGCAAGGTGGTCAAGACCGTGAAGCGCAAGGAGCGAACGATCGAACGCGTGGTAGAATGTGTGCCCGCCGGCTCGATGGGCGCAGGCGGCTCTGACAGCGACTATAGAGCCGGAGCGGGCACAGATGGCGCATACGGCGCTGGCGGTCCCTATGGCAGCGGTTCCGGAGCCCAGGGCGACTACGCCGGTGGGGCTTACGGCGGTAGCTATGGCGGCACCTTGCGCACGGTCTACACCTCGGGGGGCGCTGGCTATTGCGGTGGCGCCACCACCACGGTGGTCTCGGTTGCTCCGGCGGTCTTCCCTGTCGGCGGCGGCTTCGTCGGTGGCGGCGGCGGTGACGGCGGTGTGACCGTTGTCGGCGGCGGCGGCGGTTTTGGTGGCGGCTTTGGCGGAGGGTTCTTCGGCGGCTTCTTCGGAGGGGGCAGCTCGAGCGGCGGCAGCGTCGTGATCACCTCGACGACGACAACTTCGGGATCCAGCGGCGTAGCCAGTTCGACCTCGACCTCCAGCTCGTCGGGCGGCGAAAGCTCGTCGACAGGCGGCATCGTGATCGATATCGACATTGACAATTCTAGCTTCGGCGGTTCGACATCGACCTCGACTGGCGGTGTGACCAGCACCACCGGCGGGGTGACGAGCACTTCGTCCTCGACCACCGGCGGCGTCACCTCCACCACGACTTCGGGCAATGTCTCCAGCACGTCAGGGAATGTGACCAGTTCCAGCTCGTCTTCCTCGTCGAGCAGCTCCAGCTCATCGTCGTCGAGCAGCTCCTCATCGAGCAGCAGTTCTTCGAGCGGCGGCATTTCGACCTCGGGTTCGAGCTCGGGCAACATGACCAGTTCGACCAGCAGCTCGTCGTCTTCCTCGTCGTCGAGCAGCAGTTCCTCGTCGAGCAGCTCGTCTTCATCGACTTCAGGATCGACCAGCGGCACGCCGGTCCCGGCTCCGCCGATGACCATCCTGTTCGGCCTCGGCGCTGCGGCCGTGTTCGGTCGCCGCAAGTGGAAGAAGAAGTAACTTCCGCTCGAACGGTCTTACGAGACACCACTGATGGGGCGCGTTCCGGCAAGGAATGCGCCCCCTTTTTCTTGAAGACTACAGGCTAGGGTTGCTCTGCGATAGAGCTCACCCACGCGACATCGCGTCGTTCGACCACATCGGCGAGCTCCCAGATATTGGTGTAGCCATAGCCATAGAGGTTGATGAAGGTCGGGATATTGAGCGCCAGCGGGGCACGTTTGGTCACCACCGGAACGACATTGTCGCTGAAGTTGTTGTTGCAATAGATCAGGATCGGGCGGTCCTTGTCATCGCCCAGTACCTTGACCAGCTTTTCGTCGGTGAAGTCGGAAAAGGGCAGGTTGATCGCGCCCTCGATGTGCCCAAGCGCGAAAGCGGTCTCGCTGCGCGCGTCGAGCAGGATCACGCCTTCCTGCTGTGCGAGGCTGAGGAACTGCGTCAGCGGGATCCGCCGTGTCTCGCGATAGGGCGCGACTTCCGCTGTCAGCTTCTCGAACGCAGCGTAGTCGATCAGCAGATTGTCAGGTGCCTCCTGTGCCTGCAGCGGCGCGGCCGCCCATGCCAGGGCGGCAATCAGGGTCAATCTTGTTCGCATGGTCCCACTCCTTCGCAGCGCGAAATTGCGCGACGCAGAGTGGACCGGGGCTGAACACATGGTCCAGCCCCGTATTTGTGGGTATCCTCAGTTCGCGGCGAGGTTGCGCAGCACGTAGTGGAGGATGCCGCCGTGCCGGTAATACTCCATCTCGTTCGCGGTATCGATGCGCGAGCGGGCGGTGAAGCTGAAGCTGGTGCCGTCCTCGCGGGTGACTGCCACTTCGATATCCTGGCCCGGGACCATGTCGGCGATGCCGTGGATGGTGAAGCTGTCGGTGGCGGTGAGGCCCAGCGTCTCGCGGGTGTCGCCGTCCTTGAACTGCACCGGCAGCACGCCCATGCCAACGAGGTTGGAGCGGTGGATGCGCTCGAAGCTCTCGACGATGACTGCGCGCACGCCCAACAGGATGGTGCCCTTGGCCGCCCAGTCGCGGCTCGAGCCTGTGCCGTATTCCTTGCCGCCGATCACGACCAGCGGCGTTCCGTCGGCCTTGTGCTTCATGGCGGCGTCGTAGATCGCCATCTGCTCGCCATTGTAGCTGGTGAAGCCGCCTTCGACGCCCGGGACCATTTCGTTCTTGATGCGGATATTGGCAAAGGTGCCGCGCATCATCACTTCATGGTTGCCGCGGCGGCTACCGTAGGAGTTGAAGTCCGCCTTGGCGACCTGATGTTCCTGCAAATAGGTGCCGGCCGGGCTGTCAGCCTTGATCGAGCCTGCGGGGCTGATGTGGTCGGTGGTGACCGAATCGCCCAGGATCGCCAGCGGCTTGGCATCGACGATGTCTTGCAACGGGGCAGGGGTCATGGTCATGCCTTCGAAGTAAGGCGGGCTGGCGACATAGGTGCTGGTCGGGTTCCAGCGATAGGTGTCGCTGGCTTCGACCTTGATGGCCTGCCAATGCTCGTCGCCCTTGTAGACATCGGCATAGCGGGTTTCGAACATGTCGCGGTCGATCGAATTGGCGCGCAGGTCCGCGATCTCGAGATTGCTCGGCCAGATATCTTTGAGGAAGACGTCGTTGCCGTCCTGGTCCTGCCCGATCGGGGTGGTGGTGATGTCTTCGGTCACCGTGCCCTTCAGGGCATAGGCCACCACCAGCGGCGGCGAAGCGAGGAAGTTGGCACGCACGTCGGGCGAGACGCGGCCTTCGAAGTTGCGGTTGCCGGAAAGGACCGAGGCAGCGACAATATCATTGCCGTTGATCGCCTTGCTGATCGGCTCGGCCAGCGGGCCGGAATTGCCGATGCAGGTGGTGCACCCATAGCCGACGAGATCGAAGCCGATCGCATCGAGATGCTCTTGCAGCCCGGCCTTGACCAGATAGTCGGTCACCACCTGCGATCCGGGAGCGAGCGAGGTCTTGACCCAGGGCTTGGGCTTGAGGCCCTTCTCATGCGCCTTCTTGGCGACGAGGCCGGCGGCGATCAGCACGTCCGGGTTGGAGGTGTTGGTGCAGCTGGTGATAGCGGCGATCACCACGTCGCCGTCGCCGATGTCGTGGTCCTTGCCGTCTACAGCGACGCGGGCCGGGGCCGACTTGCCATAAACCTTGCTGAGGTCGCTGTTGAACAGCTCGTCGACCTCGGGGAGGATAACCTTGTCCTGCGGCCGCTTGGGCCCGGCAAGCGAGGGGACGACAGCGCCGACGTCGAGCGACAGGGTCTTGGTGAAGACCGGCTCATTCTCCGGCGTGAACCACATGCCCTGTTCTTTCGAATAGGCTTCGACGAGGGCAATGGCATCCTCGTCGCGGCCGGTCAGGCGCAGGTAGTCGAGCGTCTTGTCGTCGACCCCGAAGAAGCCGCAGGTCGCGCCGTATTCGGGCGCCATATTGGCGATGGTGGCACGGTCGGCGAGGCTGAGATTGGAAACGCCCGGGCCGTAGAACTCGACGAAACGGCCGACAACGCCGACTTCGCGCAGCATCTGCACACAAGTCAGCACCAGGTCGGTCGCGGTCACGCCTTCGGCCATCTTGCCGGTCAGCTTGAAGCCGACCACTTCGGGAATCAGCATGGAGACCGGCTGGCCGAGCATGGCGGCCTCGGCTTCGATCCCGCCGACACCCCAGCCCAGCACCCCGAGGCCGTTGATCATGGTGGTGTGGCTGTCGGTGCCGACGCAGGTGTCGGGATAGGCGACATTGGTGCCATCCTGGTCGACCGAGGACCACACGCCCTTGCCGATATGCTCCAGGTTGACCTGGTGGCAGATACCGGTGCCCGGAGGCACGGCGGAGAAGTTCCGGAAGCTCTTGGAACCCCACTTGAGGAAGTCGTACCGCTCGGCATTGCGGGCATATTCGAGTTCGACGTTCTTTTCGAAGGCCTTGGGGTGGCCGAATTCGTCGACCATCACCGAGTGGTCGATCACCAGGTTGACCGGCACCTGCGGATTGATCTTGCTGGTATCACCGCCGAGCTTGGCAATGGCATCGCGCATGGCGGCCAGATCGACCACGCAAGGGACGCCGGTGAAGTCCTGGAGCAGCACGCGGGCCGGGCGATACTGGATCTCGCTGCCGGTGACGGGGTTCTTCTGCCAGTCGGCAATGGCCTGGATGTCCGCCGTCGAGACCGTGAACCCGTCGTCCTCGAAACGGAGCAGGTTTTCCAGCAGGACCTTCATGCTGAACGGCAGCTTCGACACGTCGCCGATGGTCGCTTCGGCCTTGGCGAAGGAATAATAGGCGTAGTCCTTGCCATTGACGCTGAGCGTGCTGCGGGTTCCGAGCGTGTCCTTGCCGACCTGGGTCATCCGGGGTCCTTTCTGAGCGGTTCATGGAGGGGCGGCGCGGCACGCGCGCTGCGCCCGAGGATTTCGCCTGCGCCCTGCGCTTTTGCGCGCCGCAGGTCAAGGTTCGGCGCATGCGGTGGGGCTGTTACAACTGTTTACTGGTTCATAGCCGTAAAATGCGCCAATGGCGTGCCACGTCAGCGTAATGAGCGCGACGCAGTGACACTTCTGACATCATCGGGGCAACAGGGCGTCCAGAGCGATAGCCACACCAAGCGCGTGCATGCCCAATTCAGGACAAGCGTGCTGTCCGCTGTTTTGCTGGTGGCGGCGAACTTTGCTGCTGCCGTGATATTCTCGGATAGCCCGCCTGACGCACAGTCTGTGAAGGCTGGTGCAGGCAGCCGCTAAGGAGGCCCTGTCTGCAAAGAGCTAAACGCCCGGCGTCACGCTACCGGGCCAGATGCCGGGTACTTCGGGTCGCCTACTTCCTGACCGGCCAAAAGGCTGGCAGGATCTTTCGAGCCTGCCCGGCGGCCGCTCCTCCTGGGGGCAGGGGAGCGGCCATTTCCCGGTTCTCAGATCGTGCTTTGCTCGGTCGGTGCGCGCGCAGCGATCCAGCAACCGATCACGATCAAGACTGTGCCGGCGATGGTTGGCACAGTCACCGCCTCGCGGAAAAACAGCCAGCCGAACAGCGCGGCCCAGAGGAATCCCGAATATTCGATGGGGACCAGCGCTTGCGCTTCGGCCCGGGCATAGGCCCAGGCGAGAGCCGCAGCTGCGCAGACGGTTAGGAGGGCCGATGCCGCAATATGCATGGCTGCTTCGGCCTCAGGCAGGACCAACAGCCAAGGTGCTGCCAGACCAAGTAGCACAGCCGAAACTCCGCTATGGAAGGTCGCCACCTCTGCCGGCCCCGCCAGCTGCGATTGCTGCCGGATCAGGATGAAGTTCCAGGCGTAGAGCAGCGCCGAAAACAGCAATGCCGCCAGTCCCCACCACATCTCCTGCGTGGCCTGTTCCCGGCCCAGCTTGCCACCGATGATCACCAGCGTGCCCGCGAAGCCGAGGATAGAGGCAAAGATCGCCTCTCGCTTGATCCTTTCGCCCAGCAACACCGCCGCGAGATAGAGCGCAATCAGCGGAGCGATGAAGGAGATGGCGATCGCCTCGGCAATGGGCAGCTTCGTCAGCGCGTAGAAGAAGCTCAGCGCCATGAAGGCCGACACCGTCCCGCGCAGCAGGTGGAGCCGCAAGGCGGGCCTGTGCGGCCACTTGCCACCCATCCCCAGCCACACCGGGGCGACCAGCGCCAGCCCCAAGGCAGACCGCAACCACGCCGCGCTATAGGCACCCACCGCCAGCGATGCGCCCTTCATGAAAGCATCCATCAGCGACAGCATGCCGACGCCGGCCAGCGTCAGGAAGAACGGCATCAGGGGGTGGTCGCGGTGCATAGCGCGCCCTTAAGCGGGGATGGCTTTCGCGTCACGCTTGCAAGTGAATTCAGCTTGCGGAAAGCGAGCATGCTTGAAGGACGATGGTGAATGCGGCAAAATTGCCGTGACCAAGGCGGCAAATGGTTCTGGCCGTGCGATACTGGGGCTGAAGTGTGATGACGAAGTCGGTGGTGAAATCCGTTCTCCTGCTAGGTG
The DNA here is from genome assembly GCF_021431965.1 of Erythrobacter sp. SDW2. NCBI lineage: Bacteria > Pseudomonadati > Pseudomonadota > Alphaproteobacteria > Sphingomonadales > Erythrobacteraceae > Erythrobacter > Erythrobacter sp. SDW2. Next base: position 2,889,032 of record NZ_CP090370.1, on the reverse strand, counting down.
CAAGCTTGGCGCTGCCGATGGCGGCGATAGCGCAGGACGCCCCCGAGGACCTCCTGCCGCCGGAGACCGCGCCCGCGATCGCTGCCGAACAGCCGCCGCTGGAGGCCGAGTATGACACTCCGACCCAGGGCAGCGTTGCCGAAGCCTTCAAGGACGAGTTTCCTGCGGCCAAGCAGGTTGACCCCGCTGTGCAGGGCTGGAGCCTGGAGAAAGCCACCGCCCTCGTCACCCTGATCGAGAAGATCGATGCGGAAGGCTTGCGTCCGGCCGACTATGACGCGCCGGGGCTTCAGGCGCTGATCGCAGCCGGTCCCGGCGCAGCGCTCGATGCCGGTGCGAGCCAGCGCTACATCTGGCTGATCGAGGACATGCGCGACGGGCGGACCCCGATGTCGGGCCGCAAGCAGTGGTTCGTGATGGACCCCGATGCCGACCGCATGCCGTCGGCGACGGTGCTCAAGCAGGCGCTCCAGTCGGGTGACCTGATGGGCACGCTGCAGGGCCTCGCCCCGCTGCATCCCGACTACGCCGTGCTCAAGCAGGCACTCGCCGCTGCGACCCCGGGCACGTCGCAGTACAAGCAGATCCAGGCCAATATGGACCGCTGGCGCTGGTTGCCGCGCGATCTCGGCGGCCAGTACCTGATGACCAACGTGCCGGAGTACCAGCTGCGCCTGACGGTCAATGACAACATCATGGCCACCTTCCGCACCGTCGTCGGCAAACCGGGAAGAACGGCCACGCCACAGCTTGCCGAGCTGGTCGAAGGCGTCGTACTCAACCCGACCTGGACCGTGCCGCAGAGCATCGTCAAGGGCGAAGGGCTGGGCGCGAAGGTGCTGGGCAATCCGGCTTGGGCCAAGTCGGCCGGTTATACCGCGACCCGGGGCGCCAATGGCTTCGTTACCGTCGTTCAGCAGCCGGGCCCGGGCAATTCGCTCGGCCGCATGAAGCTCGACATGCCCAACCGGCACGCGATCTTCGTCCATGATACGCCCAGCCGTCACCTGTTCGGCGCGACCGAACGGGCGCTGAGCCATGGTTGTATCCGCACGGAAGACGCGGTGAAGCTGGCGCTGACTCTGGCGATCCTGCAAGCGGGCATCACCGCCGATGAAGGCCTCGCCCTGCTCAACAGCGGCAAGTACACCCGCGTCGCGTTCCAGAAGCCGATGCCGGTCTACATCACCTATTTCACCATGGCGACGGACATCGAGGGCAAGCTCTCGACCTTCAAGGACATCTATGGCCGCGACGATGCGGTGGTGGCGAGCTTCAACGCCGCCCGCGTGGCCAACCGTCCGCGCGTGACCGACGAGCAGGTCATTGTCATCGAAGACGACCTGCGCGACGCCGCGCCGTAGGCTTTCCTAGTAAACGCCCGGGTTGGCGAGGTCCTCGCCAGTCGGGTCCTCTGGCAGCAGCAGCGCGAGGTCGCCCGGCTGCGGGCGGGTCACCAGGCTGCCGTCTTCGGCCCAACCCAGGCTGTCGGCATAGAGCAACCGTCCGCCTGACAGGGTGAGCAGCGCGGTGCGGAAGTCTTCCTCGCTCAGCGCGAAGCAGCCGTTGGAACGGCCCAGCCGGCCGTAGCGCGCCAGATGCTCGGGCTCGGCATAGGCGGCGCGGTGCATCACGATATAGCGTTGCAGCGCGTTGTTGTTGGTCTCGTCCAGCCCGCCGAGCCGGACCGAGGTGCCATAGCGGCCCTTGTACCATTCCCAGGTGACATAGGCCCCCTTGCTGGTGGCGTTGGAACCTTCGACATTGGAGTAGGTCTTGAGCCAGCCGTCATGCTCCGGGTCCGAACCTGTGCCGTGGCTGACGCGGAAGCTTTCGACCCGTTGCTGCTCGAGATGGACGAAGTGGAAGCGCGGCTCGCTCGAACGCAGGCCGAAGTCGGCGATCCCGACTACATCCTGTTTCCAGATCACGCTGCCGGCCTTTTCGAGCTGCTCCTTGGCCAGTGCGAAAAGCTTGCGATCCCGCACGCTGCCCGGCGCGACCTGCGCATGCAATTTTACCGGCAGCGCGGAGAGCGCGCCCAGTGCCAGAGTGCCCTTGAGAAGATTGCGACGATTCATGCTGTTCATGTTAGACGCAGTTGGCTGAATCAATGCTTGCCTTGGCAAGCCGCCCAGCGCCGAAGCGTGTGTTTTCTGCGGCCATCGCCAGCATCGAGCGGGCATGCCGCGCCGCTACCGCACGCTGGTCCTCGCCGTAGCCGCCGCCCAGCGCGCTCGCGACAGGCATGCCGCGGCTGCGCGCCTGGTTGACGACATAGCGGTCGCGGGCCTCCAGCCCCGTATCGCTCAGTGCCAATCGCCCCAGCTTGTCTTCGCCATGAGGGTCAACCCCGGCCTGATAGAGCACCAGATCGGGGCGGACCCTGTCCAGCAACGGCGGCAGGTGCTGCGCCAGCGCAGCCAGATAGGCCTCGTCGCCCGTCCCGTCGGGCAAGGCGACATCATGGTCGGAGCGCGCCTTGCGCACCGGGAAGTTCTTGTCCGCATGGATGGAAAAGGTGACGATATCCTCGCGTCCGGCGGTCAGGCTGGCGGTGCCGTCGCCCTGGTGGACGTCGAGATCGACCACCAGCACCCGGCGCGCATCGCCCTCGGCGATCAGGCGATTGGCGGCAACCGCCAGGTCGTTGAACACGCAATAGCCCGCACCGGTGTCATGCAGCGCATGATGGCTCCCCGCCGCGCTGTTGGCGGCATAGCCGTGCTCCAGCGCCAGCTTTGCGGCGAGCCAGGTGCCGCCATTGGTGTGCCGCACCCGGTCGCGGATATGCGCGGTAACCGGGAAGCCGATCCGCCGCTCCTTCTCGCGCGGGACGGAGAGGCTGAAGACCTCCTCTACATAGAGCGGGCAATGGACCGCCTCGAGCCATGCGCGCGGCATCGGTTCGGGCGCGTGTTCGGTGATGGGCTGGCCGCTGGCCCGGAGTGCTTCCATGACGAGGAAGTACTTGTCGAACCGGAACGTCCCCCGCTCCGGGCGCGGGGCCATGTAGTCGGCGTGGTGGACAACGTGGAGCAGCGGTCAGGCCCCCGCCAAAGCCGCGGTGAAGCCAGCCAATTCCTCGTAAATCTCGTCTTCGCTGCGGCTGGCGGCGTTGCGCCAGCTCTTGGCGGTGTCGGCGTTGAGCTGGCGGCCTTTGCTGTCGAGAATCAGCAGCGTCGGCGTGCCCGTGATATCCTCGACCCCGAAGCGCGCGGCGATGTCGAGGTTACGACCCTCGCCGCTTTGCGGGTGGCCCGCGTCGACATAGACCACTTCGTAGCGCTCGCTCACCAGTGCGGAGAAACGTTCGGTCTGAAGCCATCCGGCCAGCGCGCGGCTGTCATGGCACCAGTTGGCACCGAGCACGATCATGACCAGCGTGCCACGATCCGCCGCTTGCAACAGCGCCGCATCGACGGCGGCTGTGGCGTCGATTTCAGCGTCGTATGGAACCGCATCCGGGCGTATCTCCACCACATCGGCGAGAGATTCCTCCGCCACCGCCAAGGTGGGCACAACCGAAATGGTCAGCGCAGCGGCGCCCAGTGCCAACCTCACTCCGCCGCCTCGGTCGCTTCGCCCGCGTCGCTCATCCCGTCCTCGATCTCTGCGGCCTTCTTCTCGACCAGCGCCACGAGGTGATCGAGCATCGCCGCGTCTTCGACATGGTGGTCGGTCACGCCGCTGAGATAGACCATGTGCTTGCCCTTGCCACCGCCGGTGAGGCCGATGTCGGTCTCGCGCGCTTCGCCCGGGCCGTTGACGACGCAGCCGAGCACCGAAAGGCTCATCGGGGTCTTGATGTGTTCGAGCCGCTTCTCCAGCGCCTCGACCGTGCGGATGACGTCGAAGCCCTGGCGCGAGCAGCTCGGGCAGGAGACGATCCGCACGCCGCGGGTGCGCAGGCCGAGCGCCTTGAGGATTTCGAAGCCGACCTTGACCTCCTGCTCCGGCTCGGCGCTCAATGAGACGCGGATGGTGTCGCCGATGCCCGCCCACAGCAGGCTGCCGATGCCGATCGAGGACTTGACCGTCCCGCCAATCAGCCCGCCAGCCTCGGTAATGCCCAGATGCAGCGGGCAATCGACCGCTTCGGCGAGGCCCTGGTAGGCGGCAACGGCGAGGAACACGTCGCTCGCCTTCACCGCCACCTTGTATTCGTGGAAATCGTGGTCCTGCAGCAGCTTGATATGGTCGAGCGCGCTTTCGATCAGGGCCTCGGGGCAGGGCTCGCCGTATTTCTCCAGCAGGTCCTTCTCGAGGCTGCCGGCGTTCACGCCAATGCGGATCGCGCAGCCATTGGCCTTGGCGGCGCGGACGACTTCGGCGACGCGTTCGGACGAGCCGATATTGCCGGGATTGATCCGCAGGCAGGCCGCGCCTGCATCCGCCGCCTCGAGCGCGCGCTTGTAGTGGAAGTGGATGTCGGCAACCAGTGGCACGCGCGACGCCTTGGCGATCTTGCGGAAGCTCGCCGTGGCCTCTTCGGTGGGGCAGGAAACGCGGATGATATCCGCCCCTGCCTCCTCGCAGCGGCGGATCTGGTCGATCGTCGCCACCGCATCTTCCGTCGGGGTGTTGGTCATGGTCTGCACCGTGATCGGCGCATCGCCGCCGACGGGAACATTGCCGACCATGATCTGGCGGCTCTGGCGGCGCATGACCGTGCGCCAGGGGCGGATGGCATTCATACTCACGCTTGGTTTCCTGACCGGATGTCACACATGTCACACTGTCCTGACGGAGAAATGTAGGGTGTGACAGTTGCTGTTGCACCGCCGATATGGCGACAGCTTTGCAGTTTGGGGAGAGAGCGGCTCATGGTCCCTTCCTAGCAGCTAGGTCACGGGTAGGAAACGCTCCAGAATTCAACCCATCACCCCGGACTTGATCCGGGGTCCCGCTGCCCTTTGCTGGTGCGTCCGAAGAAAAGCGGGATCCCGGGTCAAGCCCGGGATGACGAGGGTGAAGTTCCTACTTCGCCAGCTGCGCCGGCACGAACTCCTCGCGCACGGCCTTGGCGATCAGGTCGAGCGGGATGATGCCCTGGCTCAGCAGGAAATTGTTGAAGGCGAGCCGGTCGAACTTCTCGCCCAGCGCCAGCTCGGTCTCGACCCGGAGGTCGATCAGCTTGCGATAGCCGTAGTAATAGCTGCCCGCCTGGCCCGGGGCGCGGAACTGGTAGCGGTCCAGCTCCTGCTTGACCATGCCGGGCGAGAAGCCGACTTCCTCGCGCAGCACCCGGCCCGCTTCCTCGCGGCTGATCATGCCCAAATTGAGCATCGGGTCGAGCATCGCCCGCGCGGCGCGAAGCTGGCGGAACTGCAAGGCAATCAACTGCCCCTCGACCGGCTCCAGCGGCAGCATCTCGGCCTCGGCATAGAGCGCCCAGCCTTCGACATTGGTGCTGTTGAAGGCATAGAGCAGCCGGGCGAGGCTGACGCCCTGCTTCACCAGCGCGGCGAACTGCATCTCGTGGCCAGGCCGCGCCTCGTGCGCGCTCAGCGTCCAGGCGGCGGCGGGGTGGTTGAAATCGTCATAGGCGTCACCGTCGCCCGCGGTCGGGTTGCCGGCGGTAAGAATGAACTGGCCCTGCTCGCCGGTGTTGCCGATCAGCCGCGGCGGCGACATGTGCGGCGCAGGCTGGGCTGCGGCTTCGGCCGGGCTGGCGAGCCGCATCTGGAGCTGGGTATCGGGCAGGGTGGCAATCCCTGCGGCGACCATCTTCTCCTCGATCTTGGCGTTGATGTCGCGGTAGTAGGCCTCGATCTGGTCGTTGGGGATGGTCTGTTTCTTCAGTTGGTTCAGCACCCCGATATAGTCGGTCTCGGCGAAGCCGAACTTGGCCGCGACTTCGGGCGCGAGCGCATCCATCTGCGCGCGCAACTCGTAATAGCCGCGCCGGGCCTGGGCCATCGCCTCCTGCGGGTCGATATCGATGCCCACGCGGCGCAGGTTCAGTGCGTAAAGTTCCCGGGGCATGGGCGCGGTGGTGCGCGCGGCGGGCAGCACGGTGGCAGTGGTCCACTGGCCGTAATCGGCAAACTGCGCATCCATCGCCTTCAGCGCCTTGTCGGCGCCCTTGACCTTGAAGCGGGTGAACAGCTCGCGGATGCCGGCGGCATAGGTCGGATACTTTGCGACCGCATCGCGCACCTCGACATCATAGGGCCCGGTCTTGCCGTCACCCTGGCTGGCGAGGAAGCGCGCCTTGGCCTGCTCCGTCAGCGCGGTGGTGCCTTTATAGGTGCCGGTGTAGCGCTGCAGCAGTTCGACGGCCTTCTGCTGCCGCTCGGGCGAAATGCGCTCGTCAAGCAGGTTGGAGACGCCGAAGTAGATCGCCTCGGGCACGTCGGTCCAGTCGAGCATGAGCTTCCTGTTGAGCTCGACCCCGGCAATGCTCTCGTCGAGCGAACCGATCAGGATCTCGAGATCCTGCTTCACATAGGGATCGCTCTCTGTGCCGAGAGCGGCGACGAATTCGGCGCGCAGCGCTCGCGCCCCGGCGAGATAGCGCTCGTCGCGGTCGGCGGCGAGGTCGAATGCCAGCCCGTCATATTGCTCGTAACCGGTCGAGGATGCGCCCTCGGGCGAGAAGCTGGCGTCGAAGGCGATCAGTTTCTGGGTGTAGGCGTTGGAGGTTTCGACCCATGCCGGGCTGGCGGGTGCCGCAGCGGTGGCGGTGTCGTCCTGGGCATAGGCGGGGGCAGCGCTCAGCGCGGTGCAGGCAAGAGCCCCGGCGATGGCGAGGGCGGAAACGAAATGGCGCATGGGTTCTCTCCGGCAAATCTGTGCGGCAGGGGGTGCGCCAATCCGCCACCCGGCGCAAGGTCGTTCGTCGAAGCGGGTTCATTGCTCGACTGATTGGGCTGCGGACTTGCCTCTGCGCCGGTTTGCGGGTTGAAGGACGCCATGATGACCGATGCTCCCGCTCCCGATGGCACCGACAATGGCCCGCTGCTGTTCGCCCGGGTGCTCGATGGCAAGGGCGGGGGCCGCCCGATCGGCTGGGACATGCTAAGCACCTGGCAGCCCGCCGCTCCGGGCGAAGTGCTGTGGGTGCATCTCGTCCGCCACGAGGCCGGGGTTGCGGAACTGCTGCGTGGCGGCTTCGGCATCCCCGATCCGACCGCCGAACTTCTGACCAGCGATGCCACCCGCCCGCGCGCCTTCCGTGAAGGCGAGACGCTGGTGGCGACGCTGCGCGGGATCAATTTCAATCCCGGCGCCGAACCCGAGGACATGGTCTCGATGCAATTGTGGAGCGATGGCCAGCGGGTGGTCACTCTACGCCGCCTGCCGCTGCAATCCCCGCGCGAGATTCTCGCGGATGTCGATGCGGGGAAGGGGCCGACCGACGCCGGGGCACTGGTCACGACACTGGTCGAGCACATCATCGCCCGGGTCGATCACGTCATCATCGACCTCAACGAGCAGATCGACGCCTGCGACCACGATGGCGGGATGATGCAGGCCCCGGCCCTGATCGACCAGATCGCCGAGATCCGCCACGCCTGCCTCGCGCTCAAGCGGCACATGGGGCCGATGCATGTCGCGCTGGAATCGATCGGCCGCGACGCGCCCGGCTGGTTCGAGGACCATGACCGGCGGGCGATGACCGACGCGATCCACCGGCTGCGGCGCGATCTCGACGACATCGACGCCAGCAAGGAAAGCGCAGTGGTGATGCTCGACGACCTGCGCGCCCGGGCGGTGTCGGGCTCGCAGCGGACCACGTTTGTGCTGACGGCCGTCGCCACCATTTTCATGCCGCTGACCTTCATTACGGGGCTGCTCGGCAGCAATATCGGCGGCATACCCGGCAGCGATCACCCGCAGGCGTTCTGGATCCTCAGCGGTGTCTGCACGGCGATCCTGGCGGTGCAGTTGTTCATGTTCTGGAAGTGGAAATGGCTGTGACGGCGGCGGCTACCAGCGGATCAGCCGTGGCAGGACCAGCCGACCCAGCGCGCCGCAGATCGGCACCGGCAGGACATGCCAAAGCCCCAGGTGGGCGACGCCGTCGATGGGGCAGGTGATGCCATAGGCGAAGCTGCCGATGGCGCCTGCCGCGATCCCGGCGAAGAGGCCGGCCGTCTGTGTCGACACCGGTGCCCCACGCTTGAGCCAATAGCCCAGCGCGACAAAGCTGAGCGCCGAGGTGGCCACGCCCGAGGTCAGGCAATGTATGCTGTGCTCATCGGCCAGCCCGGCGAGGCCTGCACCGGTCACGAAGGCGATCACCAGCGCAGTCAACGGCAGCACCGCGACCATGGCGGCGGCCCATTTGGGCGCATCCTGCCGGTTGCCGACCGCAGGCCGTGCCAGCGCGATGGCGGCCGTGGCACTGGCGAGCCCGAGCATGAGCAGCAGCCCGTGGGTGACGAAGAAGAACGGTGCGGCCTCACCGGTCAGCATCCCGCTCCAGAAGCCTGCCGCCAGCCAGACGCTCAGCAATGTCCCGGCGGTCGCCGCCGCCACCAGCGCCAGTCCGCTGCGCATGCGCATGGGGCGAATGGGGGTTAGGTCTTCGGCAAGCTGCGCGATCAGCGCCTGGTTGGACCGGTTCATTGTCATTCTGCCTTTTCGATCATGGCCGCGAGCTTCTTGAGCCCGCGATGGATATTCACTTTGACCAGGCTTTCGCTCTGGCCGGTTCGGGCGCTGGCCTCGGTGATCGAGAGACCCTCGATCTTGACCAGCTCGATCACTTCGACCTGCCCCGGCGGCAGGTTCACGAACAGCCGTTCGAGGCTGAGCCGCGCGAGTACCGCCTCTTCGCTGCTCTCTTCCGGCGCGTCCCAGTCTTCCAGCTGGTCGGTCTCGCTGCGGTATACCTTGCGCAGGTGATCGACCCAGCGATAGCGCGCGATAGCGGCGAGCCAGGGCAGGAAGGCGCGGGCTCCGTCCCAGCTGGCCCGCTTGTGATGCAGCGCGAGCAAAACGTCCTGCACCAGATCGTCGAGCTGGTGCGGCGGCACCCGGCGGCGGAAATAGCGCTGCAGCCAGCCCGCGCATTCGCCGAGCAGCACAGTGTAGGCGTGCTTGTCGCCCTGCTGCGATTGCCGCATCAATTGCGCCAGCGTGGTTTCGTCGGCAATCACCGTTGGTCCTCGCCCGGGGTCATGGGCGGCTATTCGTCGGGACAGCGAACCGGGTTACAGCGGCAAGAATCAAGCGCTGAAGCGCGTCCCCGTCAGCTCTTCCGACAAGCTCCACAACGCATCCGCCGTGGCCGGATCGAGCGCGTAGCTGCGCACGCCTTCGGTGGGGTTCTCGTCATCGACCTTGGCCACATGGCAATCCTCGCAATAGACCCCGCCACGCCCTTGCAGCTCCGGATCGGTCGCGGCGAAGCAGGTGGTGGCGGCACCTTGCGGGATGGTCTTGAAGGCGGCGAGCATTTCCTCGTCGCTGCGCGCCTTCATCCGGCTGCGCATGAAAGCGCGGTCCTCCTCGGTCATGTGGCGACCGAGATTGGTCTGGATGCCGCCGGGGTGCACCGCCACCGCAGTGATGCCCTTGTCCCCGAAGCGCTGCTGCAGGCCGACGGTGAACAGCACATTGGCGGTCTTCGATTGTCCGTAGCTGAGCCAGCTGTTGTAATCCCGGTTCCTGAAATTCGGATCGTCCAGATGGACCCGGTCCATGAAATGCGCGCGGCTGGACAGATTGACGATGCGGGTATCGCTGCCGGCTGCGGCAGCCTTCTCGACCAGCGGCATCAGTTCTTTGGTGAGCACGAAATGGCCGAGGTGATTGGTCCCGAACTGCATTTCGAACCCATCGGCGGTTTCGCCGTGCGGGCAGGCCATCACGCCAGCGTTGTTGATGAGCAGGTCGATCCGGTCGAACCGGCTGCGCGCTTCCTCGCCGCAGGCCCGCACCGAGGCGAGCGAGGCGAGGTCGCAGGTGATCGCGTCGACCTGTGCGCCCGGGACCGTTTCCCGCAGTTCCTGCGCAGCGGCCTCGGCCTTCCCGGCATCGCGCCCGGCGATGATGACATGCGCTCCCCTGGCCGCCATGGCGCGGGCGGTTTCCCGGCCCAGCCCCGAATAGCCGCCGGTGACGAAGGCGGTCCTGCCGCGCAGGTCCTTGTCCGCTAGCACCTCGTCGGCGGTGGTCTGTGCTCCGAAGCTGCCCATCGTCTCTCTCCCTTGTGGTGGCCTCAATCGAGCCTCAGCTCGTAGAGGTATTCCTCGTCGCGGTGGTCGCCGACCCAGAAGTCGATGTCGGCCACCTTGGCAAAACCGTAACGCTGGTAAAATCGCTGGCCGCCGAAATTCTCGGCCCAGACCGACAGCTGGATCGCATCATGGCCCCGGCTGCGCGCCTCGGCAATGGCCCATTCCATCAGTGCCGCGCCGATCCCCTGGCCCGTGCAATCGGGCTGGGTGTAGAGCTGGCCCAGCGCGATGGGGTTGCTGACTCCGGTCGGGGAATCCCCGGCGTACCAGCTGGGATAGCGCAGCTTGACATAGCCGAGCAGGCGGGTGCCATCGTCAGCGAAGCAGTGGGTGCATTCCTCCCCTTCGATTTCGCCCCGTACGGCCTCCTCGGAAAAGACCATCTCCAGGAAAGCGTTGAGGTTCGCTTCCGAATAGAGGTGCCCGAAGGCGGCGACAAAACTTTCGCGGCCGAGCTTGGCGAGGGCCGGCACATCGGCGGCAGTGGCAGGGCGCAGGATCATGGCGCAGGGCCATACATTGCCCTCTGGCGGCAACGCAATCGCGTGCTATGCCATGGCCATGCAAACGCTGACGACCCTCATCACCGGCCTTGCGGGTCTTGCGCTCGCCAGCCTCGCCACCACCGCTTCGGCGCAGGAGGAAGACGATCCGATGGAACCGCGCTGGTCCTTCGCCATCCACGGCGGCGCTGGTACGCTGACCCGTAGCGACATGACGCCCGAACAGGACGCGGCCTTCCGCGCCGCCTTGCAGGAAGCGCTCGATGCCGGGTCGGAAATCCTCGGGAACGGAGGCACCGCGATGGACGCGGTGACGGCGGCGATCGTGATCATGGAGGACAATCCTCGCTTCAACGCCGGCAAGGGTGCGGTCTTCACCTGGGAGGGGACCAATGAACTCGACGCCGCGGTGATGGACGGGCGCACCCGCGCCGCCGGGGCGGTGACCGGGGTCAAGACGGTCAAGAACCCGATCCTGCTCGCGCTGGAAGTAATGAAGGATGGTCGGCATGTGTTCCTCAGCGGCGCAGGGGCAGAAGAGTTCGCCGGGGAGCATGGTCTCGAACTGGTCGATCCCAGCTATTTCGCCACGGAATGGCGCCGCATGTCGCTGGAGCGGATGAAGGTGGAGAAGATTTCCGCGCTCGATGTCGATATCAAGTTCGGCACGGTCGGCGCTGTGGCGCTCGACCTCGAAGGCAATGTCGCGGCAGGTACCTCCACCGGTGGCATGACCGGCAAGCGCTGGGGCCGGATCGGCGATGCCCCGATCATCGGCGCGGGCACCTATGCCGACAATCGCGATTGCGCGGTCTCCGCCACCGGCGACGGCGAGTATTTCATCCGCGCCGGCGTTGCTCGCTCGATCTGTCTCGGCCTGCGCTTCGCCTGGGAGAGCACCAGAAAAGCCTCGGGCGAACCGCTCTCGGCCGACGAGGTGCAGGCGGTGGCCGATGCGGTGATGGCCGATGTCGAGGTTCTCGGCGGCACCGGCGGGGTCATCGTGGTCTCGCCCTTCGGCCCGGCGGTGTTCAGCTTCAACACCGAAGGCATGTACCGCGGCCGCGCGACCAGCGAGGGCACCAACGAAGTGGCGATCTACGACGACGAGAAATAGCGGTCGCCAAAGTCGGCACTACATCCCCAGCTTGACCCCGCGTGCTTCAAGGATGGGGCGCATTTCCCAATAGGCCGGCTTGGTCTTCAACAGCGGGATATAGGGGTGCAGGTGGTGCACCACGTGGTAGCCCATCCACATCGACAGAGGATCGCCCAGCACGGATTTCCAGCTCTTGGTGTCGCGATACTTGCCTTGGCTCATGCCGGGGCTGTGCGGAGCCCAGCTGAGGAAGAAGATGATGTAGGTCATCGCCAGCTGGTAAGGCAGCCAGATCAGCAGCAAGGCTTCGATCGCCAGCCCGTTCCACGCCAGCGTGAACAGGGCGATGAAGAAACCGAGCTTGTAGAGCGCGGTCAGCTTCACGAGGTCCTCGCGCCCTGCGCGTTCGAGGCTGGCGCGATAGTCCTGCGCCCGCTTGCCATGGGGCTGGCGCTGGAGGATCGATTCCCAGACCGCGGCAAAGGCGTTGGGCGCATGGGTCGTGATGTCGCTGTCGAGATGCTCGTCATTGGTGTGGCGATGGTGATCGAGATGGGTGACCCTGAGCGTGTTGAACGGCAGCACCAGCAGCCAGCTGGTCCAGTGGCCGAGGAATTCGTTGAGCCCGCGCCACCTGGTGCCCGGCCGCCCGATGATGTCATGCTGGGCATCGTGGTTGGGGGCATAGGTGAACATCAGCAGCACGGTCGAGGCGAGGAAGCCCGCCCATAGCGGCCAGAGGCCCATGATCGTCACGATGAAATTCGCCACCCAGACCGGGGGAATGGCGAGGCCCCAGATGACCGTCTCCCACGGCACCTTGCCGGCGTATTTGCGCGCGATGTCCCGCTCGAGCCGGGTCAGCTCGGCGCTCGACAATTGCGTGAGGTCGGCAGGATGCGTGTTCATACCGCGGCGGGCACTTCATCCGGGCGGGTCGCCTTGCGCAGCACTTCGCCAAAGCCGTGGGCGATGCAGTCATGCCCTTCGTAATAGCCACGCTCTGCCAGCGTCCGGTGCAGTGCGGGCAGGCGATAGGGCGGCACGGCGGCGAAGATGTGGTGTTCCAGGTGGTAGTTCACATTGCAGGGGCTGATGAACAGCCGTTCCCACCAGCGCGGGATGGTGGTGCCGGTGTTGAGCCGCGCATCGAGCACGTCGCGATCGGGCACCACGCCATGCTCCGAAATCTGCCGCAATCGGTGGATCGCCGGATAGACGAACAGCCGCGCCGCCCAGAACAGCAGATAGGCCCAAGGCGCGCCCAGCGCGGTGAGCGTTCCGACCAGCAGCAGGTGGAACACCAGCGTCGGCCCGTTGGCAGCGAAGGTAAATCCGTTCACTTCACGCATCAGGTCTCGAAAGCCGGTCCGCCCGGTCAGGTCGCGGGTGAATTTGCGTTTCAGCGAGCTGCGGGTGATCGGGTAGTTCTTGACCATCCACTTGTCCGGATCGTCGGGCGTTCCGGCGAAACGGTGATGTTCGAGGTGATAGCGGCGATAGGCTTCCAGCGGCACATGCCCCGCTGCCCCGACAATCCAGCGGCCGACGAACTGATTGAGCCACGGGGTCCTGAAGAACGCGCCATGGGCGCAGTCGTGGGTCAGCACGCCCCAGGCCTGGATCCGCCCGCCCAGGAGCAGGATCGCAAGCACGATGGTCAGAGGGTTGGGCCAAAGGATCGCCAAGGCGAATGCACCGGCGAATAGCGCCACCTGCACCGCCAGCGTGGCAAAAGCGCGCAGGTCCGATTTCTCGGAGAATGCGGCGATTTCCGCGCGGCTCAGGTAATCGTAGATCTGCGGTGCTTGTTTCATGACACGAACCTTTTCGATCCAAGCATACGCCAATGCGGCGCGGCTCGCAAACAGGTTGCAAGGCAGGACCTACGCGTCGTCGAACTTGTCCCGCTTGCGTTTGCCGAAGCGCATCTCGCCTTCGAGCCGGGCCCGCAGCGCCCGGTAGAAGGCTTCGAGGAATTCGCGTTCGTGCCCGGCGCCGCCTTCCCAGCCGATCTTGCGCAGGATGGCCTGCTGCACGGTCGCCATCGCGTTCGGGTCTCCGCGTCGCAGCACGTCCTCCAGCGTCTTGAGCTCGTGTTCGCCATAGATCGACAGCTCGGCTTCGTCGAAGCGGTATTGCGGCAGGGCGGCATCCGCCTGGTCGACCGACATGGCTTCTGCCAGCTGCACCCGTGGCGCCTCCAGCACCCAGGTGCCGGCGATCAAATCGCCTGCGCGCAATGCATCGCGGTTGAAGAAGGGGAACAGCATGAAGACGAGGAACCAGAGCGCCCCGGCAAAGCCGCCCGCACCGCTCTCGCCGCTACCGGCAATGCTGAGAAAGGACAGCGGCAGGAAAATCTCGATCTGGCGCAACAGGTTGCGCGCCACCACCGCTTCAGGGGTCAGCCGCCCGCCGTCGCGCGATGCCACCCGGATCTTGAGAATGCGCTTGCCCGGTGTCGCCCCGCGCGGCCCCATCTCGAAAAACATGAAATAGCCGTTCCAGATGACGAAGAAGGTCAGCAGGGCCACGACCATCACGAACTCGCCCACCTCCGAGGTCGTCTTCTTCAGCCCCTCGAAACTGCCGACGATATACCAGGCCGCATAGGACAGCAGGATCATCAGCAGGATCATCGCAGTGTAATCGATCACCAGCGCCACAAGGCGTGACCCGCGCGAGGCGATGGTGATGGGCAGGGCTATTCCCTCGGGCGTGACCAGTTCGCGCCGGCGCCTGGTCGGCGGTGCGGAGAGGGCCGCGCTCATGCCGCTTCCTTGCGTCGCCAGTCACGGCCTGAAAGGGAGAAATAGAACAACCACACGAAGGCCATGGCAACGCCGATGATGGTCCGCATCTGGCTCCCGGCCAGCTGGCGCGGGAACGCCTCCAGCACGGCGGCGAAGATCAGCATGATGACCACGCCCACCATCACCACGCCTGCACGCCGTCCGGCAGTGGCGGTCGCCTGCAAGATGCTGCGCCGACCCGGGAAGGCCATGTGCCGCCCGACGTGCAGCCCTGCCGCTCCAGCCAGCAGGATCGCCGAAAGCTCGGTCGTCCCGTGAACTGCCAGCCACGCGAGAAAATCGGGCATCAGCCCGACCGAGTTGTAGAGCCACAACATTGCGCCGAGCAGCGCCATGTTGTGCACCAGCAGCATCAGGCTCGGCACGCCGAAGGCAAAGCCCAACGCGAAGACGAGGATCGAGACGCTGGCGTTGTTGTAGAACAGGTAGGCGGCGAACTGCGACAGGCCGCCAGTTTCGCTTTCGATCTTGAGCGTTTCCGCTAGCGCTTCGCGGCTCGCTCCCGGGGCGCGGACGCCGCCCATCTGCACCGGGACCAGCGCGTAGTACCAGTCCTGGTTACGCGCGACGAGCACCCAGCCTGCCACCGTTCCGGCGATCATGGCGGCCAGCGCGATGCAGATGTCGAGCCAGACTTCGCGCACGGCTCGGGCCCACCCCCCGGTCAGGAACTGCCGCAACCAGGCGATGAAGCCCCGGCGCGGGCCGTAGACCTGGTACCAGGCACGCAGCACCAGCCCTTCGAGATAGGTCAGCGTCGCCTTGTCGAGCGAGGTCTCGCGCGCCACGGCGAGGCTGGAGGCGGCGGTGCGATAGAGCGCGGGCAGCTCGGCAATATCCGCGTCCGCGATCGAGCGCAGGCGCCCCTTCTCCAGCCGGGTGACGATAGCCTCCAGCCGCCGCCAGTCGCCTTCGCGTTCCAGCCGGAAGCGGTCGGAGCGCAGCGCCGCGGCCTCGATATCGGGCGGCGCGGCCACGTCCTTGTTACCGAACAGGCCGAGGATACCTGGCCCTCTCATCCGGCGATCACTTCGCTGCGACGGATGCGGAGGTACCGGTCGATCACCGCGAAGCCGAGTTTGTCATGGGACGCTTCGATAATATCGACGCCCATGTGCCGCAGCCGCTCGAGGACCAGCTGGCGTTGCTGCGAGAGGCTTTGCGCGGTGACCGCACCGGCGATGGCGCCGATGCTGTCGGGCGCGGCATTCTTGAGCGCTTCCAGCTCGGCATCCTCGAAAGTGACGAAGACCACGACATGCTTGTTCACCAGCCGGGCAATGCTTTCGATCATCATCTCCGCGCTCGTCGGGTCGGTGAACTCGGAAAACAGGACGATCAGCGAGCGTCGGCGCAACCGGGCCGAAAGTGTGGCGAGGCCGAGGGTGAAGTTGGGCTCCTCGGCACGGTAATCGAGCGCGGCGGCGGCTTCCTGCAAGCGCGGGAACAGGCGCGTTTCGCTGATGAAGGGCGTCATCACTTCGGGCCGGCGGGCAAAGCCGAACAGCATCGCCCGATCCGAACCCTTGAGCGCGACATAGGCGGCGGTCAGCCCGGCGGTGACGGCGCGGTCGATCCGGGGCACGCCATCCAGCGGCTCGCACATGGCCTTGCCGCAGTCGAAGGCGAAGACGATCTGGTTGTTGCGTTCGCTCTCGTTCTCGCGGGCGAGCAGCTTCGAATGGCGGGCGCTCGATTTCCAGTCGATCCGGCGGCGGTCCATGCCCGCGTCATACTCGGTCAGCGATTCGAACTGCGTGCCGTGGCCGCGCTGGCGGCGGGCAATCATGCCGATCTCGGTATCGCGCAGGTAGGCCTCGAGCGTTTTGGACCGGATCGGAGCAAGGTCGGGCCAGATACGCACTTCGCTGTCCAGCGGTGCGCTGATCTGCCGCGCACCCAGCCCGAGCGGCCCTTGCCAATTGAGCCACAGGCGCTCGATTGCACCAGTCCCGCGCCGGGTGGGGGCGAGCTTGGCTTCGCCCTGCCAATCCGATCCCGGGGCGCGTTTCAGCTCGGCGGTTGCGACGCCGCCCGGGGCAAGCCGTGGATCACATTGCCATGCGACATCGACCCTGCGCGGCACGCCGGTGCCGAATTCGGCGAGGACGGTCAGCGCAAAGGGCTCGCCCACTTCGACATCGGTCGGAGCAAGACTTCGCCATTCCACCAGCCGACCCGCTAGCAAACCGTCCACCAGTACCGCCAGTAGCAGCGCCGCCCCCGCGACCGGTGTGACGAGCCAGGCCTGCGGGGCCAGCACCGCCACCAGCAGTGCTGCCGGGGCGGCGAGAGCCGCCAGCCAGGCCGCACGCGCGGTGGGGACAAGAGGGAAGCGCTTGAGCATCCGGGCCTAGCGCGGCGCCTCGGTCCCTGTGACCAGTTCGTCGACAATGCTCTCGACCGCGCGCCCCTCGATCTCGGCGGCGGCGGTCAACGTCAGCCGGTGACGCAGCACGGCCGTGGCGAGCAGCTTGATGTCGTCCGGCACGACATAATCGCGCCCCTCCAGCGCGGCGCGGGCGCGGGCGGCATTGGCCAGCAGAACGGCGGCACGAGGGCTTGCTCCGGTCGAAAGATCGGCATGCTCGCGCGTCGCCCGCACCAGCCGCACGACATAGTCGATGTTATCAGGTGCCAGCGTCACGGTCTTGACCGCGCCGATGGCCTGGCCCAGCGCCGCGGCATCGCCGACCGGGGCGATCCCGAACTTCTCCGGCTTGACCGGCCCCTGCTCGACCGAGAAGCGGGCGACGATCTTCGCTTCCTCGGCCTCGTCGGGATAGGGCACCAGCAGCTTGAACAGGAAGCGGTCGAGCTGCGCCTCGGGCAGGGGATAGACCCCCTGGTTCTCGATCGGGTTCTGCGTCGCGACGACCATGAACCGGTCGGGCAGGGCATGGGTTTCGCCATCGAGCGTCACCCGCCGTTCCTGCATCGCTTCCAGCAGCGCCGCCTGCGTCTTGGGCGGGGTGCGGTTGATCTCGTCGCCCAGCAGCAGCTCGGTGAAAATGGGGCCGCGCGTCAGCGTGAAGGTGCTGGTCTGGAAGTTGAACAGATTGGAGCCGAGGATATCGCCCGGCAACAGGTCCGGGGTGAACTGGATGCGTCCGAAATCGAGCCCGGTGGCGCGGGCGAAGCATTGCGCAAGGAAGGTCTTGGCCGTGCCCGGGGGACCTTCCAGCAGGACATGCCCTTCGCTCATCAGCGCGATCAGCAGGTGATCGACCAGCGCATCCTGCCCGACAATGGCCTTGGCCACTTCGGCGCGGACACCGTCGGCCAGCCGGCGCAGGGCCTCGAGAGCCACGGGAGAATCTGTCATCGGGTGATGGTCCTTTCGAGCGAATGGAGCGCGCGCGCGGCGCGGATGATGTCGTTGGTGCGGCGGGCGCTTTCCAGCGCGGCGAGGCGCGGGGCCACGGGCTCGAGCCCGCGCCGTGCCAGCGCCACGTCGAGCAGCTCGCGGCCCCCGCCCTTGAGGCCGAGCTTGCCGGCGATGCGGGTTTCCACCAGCGCGGCATAGGGACGGGTCAGCAGGTGCATCCGCCCCGTGCGCTGGATCACGCCGCCGCCGTTCTCGACCAGTTGCGCCTTCCCGAAGGCAAAGGCGAAGTCTTCGGCGAGCGGCGGGCCGAAGCGGCGAAAGGCGCGCCAGCCGACCAGCAGCAACGCCACCAGCAGGCACAGCGTCGCGGCGAGGAACGGCGGCTCGAAGGCCAGGCTCAGCAGATTGCGGGACTGGCCCAGGCCGTTGGTGGTGAGGTCGAACACGATTGGCAGATTCTGCCCGCCGCTGGCGCTCTCGAAGATTTCCAGCGCGGCGCGGGCGCGGGCGGCATCGGCCATGCCCCAATTGTTGAGCAGATCGGGCTCCGCCACCACGGTCACGCGCCAGGCTTCGCGTTCCGCTGCGCGCCAGCGTTCGAAACCGATATTCTCGTCAATGTACGAGGGGTCCTGCGCGCTATCGGCCGACCCTCTCCCGCGCTCGAACAATGCGGCCAGCACCCGCCCGCGCGATGTGACCAGTGGCTGCGATCCGAGCGAGGCGTTGTTGTCGAGATACTGGACCGCCGTGCTGGCGGGAAGCTCGCCGGTACTCCCGCCTGCGGTTTGCCAGACCCGGCGCTCGGCCTTCTTGCTCTCGGTCAGCCTGGTCTCGATGGTCTTGTCATTGATCGCCAGATCCCAGAAGTCCGCTCCGGCTCCGCCCAGCACGACCCAGCCGGGCTTGGCCTTCTCGTCGTCGGTCGGGGCCGTGAACCATTTGGGCAGGATCACCAGTGTCGGGCCAAAGGCGCGGCGCTTCTCGATCAGTTCGGCCAGATCCTCGGCATTGGTCCATTGCGGCGGTGTCAGCACCAGCAGAGCCGGCTCGTCGAGCATCGCTTCGCTGCGAGAGGTGCTGACCTGGTACCCTTCCTCCTCCAGTAACCGCACCAAGGCGGCATAGCCGGTCAGTCCCTTCGCGGCGGCATGGGCCTGCCCGTTGTTCTCGCTGCCGCCCATCCGGTCGGTGCCGATGAAATAGAGCAGGGCGAGGAACGCCAGTGTGCCGACCAGCACCAAGGCCAGCACGCTGCGCTTGGAGAAAGCGGCGGGCCGCGCGTGAAAGGCTGCCGAGGCCATCAGCGCAGCCGCTCAAGCGCGAAATCGGCATAGGCCCCGCGGGCCTGTTGCCAGTCGTCGCGCCCGAGTTCCTGCAAGGCGAAGATGTTGCGCTCGACCGCAGTGGCAATCACCCCGAATGCGGCCCGCGCCTTGTCGGGCAGGCTTGGCTGGCCGGCAAGCTCGCGCGCGGTGCTGCTCGGCGCGACCATGTCGGGGCGGGCAATGGCGATCTGGCCGACGCTGCGATTGAGCAGCAGGTGCACGGCTGCGCCATAATCACCCGCTTCTGCCAGTCGGTCGGCATCTTCCAGCAGCGCCAGCGTCTCGGCCCGATCGGGTTGCCAGCCAAGGTCGTCCCCGGCATCGCTGCCGGGCCGGAGGAAGTAGGGGGAGAGCAATTGCCATAGCAGGTAGGCGACAAACAGCACCGCCATCGCCAACAGGGCCCATTTGAGCACTGGCCAGGCCTCGACCAGCGCCCGACCGACCGGGCCAAAGATCGACTCGAGCCATTCCTGCAGGTCCTTGATCCATGCGGGCGGCTCGGGCGGCGGCCTGGGTGGAATGGGTTCGAACTGGATATCGGCATCGGCACGAATATCGCGCCAGCTGCTGTCAGCCCGTTCCAGATTGCCCCGACCCGTTGTCACAGAGGGGTTGGTGGCATGGCGGCCAGCGCCACGCAACCCGCGATTTGGCCGCCGGGCCTATCCCCTCGGGCGCGCCATGCGGTATGAACCCAGCATTCGCAGTTCGGTGCAATGGAACGCCAGTTCCTCCAGCGCCCGATCGACTGCCGCATCCCCGGGTGCGCCCACGATATCGGCATAGAAAGTGCTGGCCGAAAAACTGGCGCCCTGCTGGTAGCTTTCCAGCTTGGTCATGTTGACGCCGTTGGTCGCGAAGCCGCCCATCGCCTTGTAAAGCGCGGCGGGAATATTCTTCACCGTAAAGACAAAGGTGGTCATGGCAGGCGTGCCGGCAAGGCTCGCGGGATCGATCGGGTCGCGGGCCAGCACGACGAAACGCGTCATGTTGTCATGCGCGTCCTCGACATTGTGTTCGACGATATCGAGGCCGTAGAGTTCGGCTGCCAGGGCCGGAGCAATTGCCGCCAATTTCGGATCACCGCGCTCGGCGACATGCGCCGCCGCGCCTGCCGTATCGGCGAAACTCAGCGGCACCAACCCGCGCTCACGCAGGTAAATGCGCGACTGGCCCAGTGCCTGCGGATGCGAAAATGCGGCTTCGAAGGGACCCTGGCCCAGCCCCATCAGCGCATGCTCGATCCGCAGGAAATGTTCGTCGACGATCTTCAGCCCGCTGTCCGGCAGCAGGAAGTGGATATCCGCCACGCGCCCGTTCTGGCTGTTCTCGATCGGGATCATGGCGCAAGCGGCGATGCCGGTCTGGACCGCCTCGATCGCATCTTCGAAGCTGAAGCAGGGCAGCGGCAGCATCTCGGGCGCATATTCGCGCGCGGCGCGGTGCGAATTGGCGCCCGGCGCCCCTTGCAGGGCAATCGTGCGCGCCGGATCGGCCGCAGCAGCAGCACGCATCTGCTCGACCATGGCGAGCGCAGGAGCGGGAAAACTCAGCATTGCCGGGCGCGGGTAGCGAGGGCAAGTTTGCACGGCAAGCACTTCCGCTTGCCGCCTTTGCAAGGCTCGCCGCTCCGACGCGCGCAGGACGCGCCGCTTGGCCCTTGCGAAAAGGCACCGGGCTGACTAGAGCGCCCCCCAAACTCAACACCCACGAAAGCGCGCGGATTCTCATCGCATGACCGACAATCGCAACACCATCTTCGGCTGGATCCTGTTTTCGGGCATCGTCGCCCTCGGCCTCTCGATCCTGAGCGGCAAGTATTTCCACGCCGACAAGGCCGAGCACTTGGAAGAGGGCAAGGCCGGCTTCTTCATCGCCGGCGGCGAAGAGGAAAGCGGTGGCGCGGCTGAAATGACCATGGCCGAAGCGGTCAACATGGCAGGCGTCGATGCCGCTGCGGGCGAGAAGGTCTTCGCAAAGTGCAGCGCGTGCCACACCATCGAGCAGGGCGGCGCCAATGGCATCGGACCCAACCTGTGGGGCGTGATGGGCCAGCCGATCGGCAAGCACGTGCCGGGCTTCGCCTATTCGGCGGCCCTTTCCGGCAAGGGCGGCATTTGGGATTGGGACACCATGAACGAGTGGCTCAAGAGCCCGGCGGCTTTTGCCAAGGGCACCAAGATGAGCTTCGCCGGTCTTTCCAAGATCGAAGATCGTGCGGCCGTGGCGCTCTATATGAACTCGATGGGTTCGAACCTGCCGGTCCCCACCTTCGTGGCTGACGCCGCGGAGAGCGCTGAGGGCGGCGAGGGTGATGCTGCTACGCCCGGTGAAATCCCGGCAGGCGATGCGGCGCAAGCGCCCGCGGGCGAGACTCCGGTCGAGGCCGTCGTCGAATAACCCCGCAGCCAAGGGGCGCAGCTAGCGCCCCTTGAACCCCTGAGCGACAACATACCACTCCGACGAGCCCTTGCGGCTCGCCGGGGGTTTGGCGTGTTTGACGGTCTTGAAGTGCCTCTTCAGCAGCGCCAGCAGGTCGGCATCGGTCCCGCCCGCCAGCACCTTGGCGAGGAACGTCCCGCCTTCTTCCAGCGTCTCGATGGCGAAATGCGCCGCAGTTTCGACCAGCCCCATGGTGCGCAAATGGTCGGTCTGCTTGTGACCGACTGTGTTGGCGGCCATGTCGCTCATGACGAAATCGGGCCGCCCGTCGAGCGCGCCCTCGAGCGCCGCAGGGGCTTCATCGGCCATGAAGTCCATCTGGAAGATAGTGACACCTTCGATCGGTTCGACCTCCAGCAGATCGATGCCGACGACCGCCGCCTTGGGCCGCTTCTTGCGAACGACCTGGCTCCAGCCGCCCGGCGCAATGCCGAGGTCGACCACCCTGTGCGCGCCCTTCAGCAACCCGAACTTCTCGTCGAGTTCGATTAACTTGTAGGCCGCGCGGCTGCGGTACCCTTCGGCCTTGGCCTGCTTGACATAAGGGTCGTTGAGCTGCCTCTCCAGCCAGCGGTTCGATGACGCTGTCCGGCCCCGCGCGGTCTTGACCCGCTTGCCCGGATCCCTGGTACCTCTGGTCATGCGGTGCGCTCATAGGCGAGGTTCTGGTCCGCCGCCATCAGGCTGCGCAGGATACCCTCGCGGATGCCGCGGTCCGCGACACCCAGCTTCTGCGCCGGCCAGATGTCGAGGATCGCTTCAAGGATTGCGCAACCCGCCACGACCAGCTCGGCCCGGTCATTGCCGATGCAGGGCAGGGTGCAGCGTTCTTCCACGCTCATACCGGAAAGCCGGGTCGAAATGTCGCGCATCGAGGCGGACGGCACGATCAGACCGTCGACCGCGCGCCGATCATATTGCGGCAGTTCCAGATGCAGGCTTGCGAGAGTCGTGACAGTGCCGCTGGTGCCCAGCAGGCGGATATCGGGTTGCCGGGCCGCCTCGGCCACGCGCTCGGCGAAGGGGGCAAAACTTTCCCCCACCACGCGGCGCATTTCCGAGTAGCGCGCGATCCGGGCTTCTTCGCCGCGAGCCCTGCGCGGTACCATGTCGCTGAGCGAAACGACCCCCCATGGCACGCTTTGCCAGTCGAGGATCCGCGGGACAGCACGTCCGTCTGGTTCGATCAGCACCAGCTCGGTCGAGCCGCCACCAATATCGAAGATGACCGCGCGCCCGTCACCTTGCTCCAGCAGGATATGGCAACCGAGGACAGCCAGCCGCGCCTCTTCCTGCGCGGTGATGATGTCCAGGACGATCCCGGTTTCCTCGCGCACGCGGGCGATGAACTCGGCGCCATTTTCTGCTCGGCGGCAGGCCTCGGTCGCGACCGAGCGGGCAAGCCATACATTGCGCCGCTGAAGCTTTTCCGAGCAGATCTTGAGCGCGCCCAGCGCGCGGTCCATCGCCTCGTCGGACAGTCGGCCACTGTGCGCCAGCCCTTCACCCAGTTTCACGACCCGGCTGAAAGCGTCGATCACCGTAAAGTTCTCGCCCGTGGGGCGTGCGATCAGCAGGCGGCAGTTGTTGGTGCCTAGGTCGAGTGCGGCGTAGGCCTGCCGATGGTGCGGGCCTGACCGTTGCGGGCGCTGTTGGGGGACGCGTTGATGCGGAGCCCTGGATGCGTTCTGCTGGCCACCGTGGCCGATGGCCCGCGCACGGCCTCCCCTGCCGGCATCGCGAGCAGCGTCGCGGGCGGAGCGGCGTTCCTTGTTTTTGGCATCGGGCGGCGGGGAACTCTTGTAGCGAAAATCGGCTACCTTGCCGGACCTTTTGTTCCCCTTGCGGCCTGCCCCCTTATTCCTGTCCGGCGGAGAAACATCCGCCATAGTTTCCACTGTCTCTTTCTTCCTCTCGCGCCGGATGGACGCGAGGACTTGCCGACAGAATTAGTGCAGACCGGCCTTCTGGGCAAGGGGGTGGGCCCGATAGCACCTTCAGCGGCCTTGACGAGGCGCAAGGGGGAAACTAGATGCGCGGCCTTCCCAGCAGGTCCGGGCCGATTCCAAGCCCGCTGCTGCGCGTGATGCCCCGTCGTCTAATGGTAAGACTACGGACTCTGACTCCGTCTATTGAGGTTCGAATCCTCACGGGGCATCCAATTCCCCTCAGTATCCCCCCAGGTCCAGCGGTCACGCCGTGGTCGCAAACAAGCCATCGAGCAGCGGATTGGGAAATCGCCGGTCGACCGTGACGCCGTAGAAGGTCTCGCTGATGTCGGGCAGGCGCGCGCTTTCGATCAGCACGCCGCTCGACAGTTCATCGCGCACCACGATCGGCGGCAGGACCGCAAGGCCCGCACCTTCGCGGGCGAGCAGGCGCAACATCGCCATGTCATCGACCTCGGCGGCAATCTGGACCGAAATCCCCAACCGGTTGATCAGCAGGTCGATCCCCGAGCGCAACGCCGAGGCAGTCACGGGCAGGATGAGCGGGGCTTCCTGAAGGCGCTCGACCAATGATCCGTGTGGCGGGCACAAGGCCGGAACACCGATCAGACTGATCGGCTGTTCATCGAGGCGACGCGTGCGAAAGACCGTCAGTGCGTCATGCGGTGGCGGCTGGTTGGTCAGAACCACATCCAGCTGAAGCGCCGCGAGCGCGCTGTAGAGTTCGCCCGCGCTGCCCGACCGGACGATGATCTCTACATCGGCCCGGCCCAGCAAGGGGCGGAGGAAAGCGAGCTGGAAATTGCGCGAGAGCGTAGCCAGCGATCCGACCCGCAATCCGCGGCGATGGTGCGTGCCATGGCTAAGCGTCGCCAGCAGCTCCTGTCCGGTCGCAAAGATGGAATCGGCATAGTCCAGCGTCACCCGCCCTTCCTCTGTAAGCACGAGCACCCGTCCGCGCCGCTCGAACAGCGCATGCCCCAACCGGTCTTCCAGTTGGCGGATCTGGGTCGAGACGGCCGACTGCGAAACGTTGAGCCGCTGCGCCGCCCGCGTCAGATTTCCCTCGTGCGCAACGGTGTGGAAATAGCGCAGGTGATGGAAATTCAGCTCGGCCATATCGTTCTATAATATAGAACGATAATCCAAGAACAATGAATTTTTTGCAAGTCTCATCCGCAGCTATCGGGCCGGCAACACGCTCGATGTCGCAGGATCCGCAACCATGTCTGCAAATTTGATTTCCCTCGCAGCGCCTTTGGTGATGGCAATGGTGGCACTGATTGCTGTCGCCAGCCCGGGCCGCCGACCGATCCAGCTGCTTCGTGCGGCGGAGGCCGGGTCCCTGCTGGCTCTCGCTGCCGCTCTTGTGGCGACGATCCGCCTCGCCATGGAGGGTTCTTGGACCGGCGTGCTGGCCGACTTCGGCGACATCAGACTTGCGCTCCGTTTCGACACGGTCAGTTCGGTCATGCTGCTGCTGGTGACATTCATTGGCTGGGTCGTGCTTCGCTACGCAGCGAGCTATCTCGACGGCGAGGATCGGCAAGGCGCGTTCGTCGGCTGGATGGCGGCGACTCTCGCTGCTGTCATGCTGCTGGTCCAGGCAGGCGACCTCATCCTGTTCGCGCTGGCCTGGGTGTGCACCAGCCTGTTCCTGCACCGGCTCTTGCTGTTCTATCGGGAGCGGCCGGCGGCCCAGCGCGCCGCGCGCAAGAAATTCATTGTCGCACGTGTCGGCGATGCTGCGCTGGTCGGGGCTGCCATCCTGCTGGCCGTCGCCTATGGCACGAGTGACATCGCTGCAATGCTTGGCGCGGCGCGCGACGGCTCCGGCGGCGGCTGGGCAGCTGGCGCAGCGGCGCTGCTGGCGGTGGCGGCCGTATTGAAGTCCGCCCAGTTCCCTGCCCATGGCTGGTTGACCGAAGTCATGGAGACCCCGACCCCGGTTTCCGCCCTGCTCCATGCCGGGGTGATCAATGGAGGCGGCTTCCTGCTGGTTCGCTTTGCCGACGTCATGCTGCTCGCCCCGGGCGTGCTGGCGGTGCTGGTGTTCGTCGGCGGCTTTACCGCCCTGCTCGGCGGACTGGCGATGCTCGGCCAGTCGGCGGTCAAGAACTCGCTCGCCTGGTCGACCATCGCCCAGATGGGCTTCATGATCCTGCAGTGCGGGCTGGCGCTGTTCCCGCTCGCCTTGCTGCATATCGTTGCGCACTCGCTGTACAAGGCGCATGCCTTCCTTGCCTCGGGCACGGCCGTCGAAGTGGTTGCATCCATCCGTCGCCCCGGTCCGATCGCGATCCCCGATGGCAAGGCGGTGGCGCTTTCCTTCGCCCTCGCTTTGGGCATCTACGCAGTGATCGGCGCGCTGTTCGGTCTCTCGGACAAGTCGCCGCAAGCCATTGCGCTCGGGGCGATGCTGATCTTCGGCGTGGCCTACATGCTGGCCCAGGGTCTGGCCGACCGCGCGCCCCGCGAGTTGACCCGCCGCACCGCGATCTACGCCGTTGCGACCTCGCTGGCCTATTTCATGCTTCAGCGCGGCACCGAATGGCTGACCGCCGGGGTGCTGCCGGAAACCCCTGCGCCCGGCCCGCTGGAATGGTGGCTCATCGCGCTCGCGGTTGTGAGCTTCGCGATTGTCGCGGTGGCGCAGGCGTTGTTCCCGCTGTGGGCGACTCATCCGGCCGCCGTGGGCCTGCGGGTCCACCTGTCCAACGGGCTTTATGCCAACGCCATGTTCGACCGCCTGATCGCCAACTGGTCGATCCGGCACAACTCCTGATCCGGGAAGGCAAAATGGTCATGACCCACCAAGACGCGTCCACGCACTTCGCCCTCTCGCCGCTAGCACTGGCTGTCGATGCCGCCATCCGCCTGATCCCGCCGAGCTGGCCGCTCGCCTCGTCGGTCGCGGTCAATCCCTTTCTTGGCCAAACCGGTGACACGCTGGCCCAGACCGGCAGTCGCCTCGCCCGGGCCGGCGGGATCGCCGTAACCATGCCGCGCCAGTGGTATGCGGACCAGATCGCCGCTGGGACTATTGCCGACAGGCACTTGCAAGCGGCGCTCGAAGCTTCTTCCCACGCCGGCAAGCCCGCCAGCATCGCCCGGCTTCGTGAAGCTGTGCTGCAGGATGGTGCCTCGCTCTCGCCCCCGGTCACCATCGCCACCCTGGCAGCGGAAGCGAGCGGCATCGACTGGCCCGCGATCATCGCCGACCGTTTCGGCACCTGGGCGGCCGGCTATTTCGATCGCGGACAGGCCTTGTGGCCGGTCCTGCGCGGACGCTCTGCCTGGGCCGCCTGGCGAAGCTTTGCGACCCACGATCTCGCGCCCGAAATCCTTGGGCTCAAGGGCTTCGCCCGGCGCGTGGCCGAGGCGCCGCAGGATCCTCTGGCTGCCATCGAGCAGGCCGTCACCATGCTCGGCATCGAACCGGAGGAGGTTGAAATCTATTTCCACACGCTGCTGCTCTCGCTCGGCGGCTGGGCCCAGTTCGCCCGCTACGAATTGTGGCAGGCGGAACTGGCCGGAAAACATGACGCGACTTTGTCTGACCTGCTGGCAGTCCGGTTGCAGTGGGAAGTCGCGCTGCTCGAGCAATACGATCCCGGCCTCGCCGGACCCTGGGCAGCGGCCAGGAAGCGGCTCAGGCAACCCCATGAGACCGATCCGGAACTGGTGATCGACGAGATTCTGCAGGAGGCTGCCGAGCGGTCGGCGCAGGAACGCCTGGCCGCGACATTGGCGCAAGGGCCAGCGGCGCCGTCGGAAGGCCGCCCAAGCCTGCAGGCTGCGTTCTGTATCGATGTCCGTTCCGAGGTGTTCCGCCGGGCTCTGGAGGCTCTCGACCCTTCGATCCGCACGATCGGTTTCGCGGGGTTCTTCGGCCTTGCAACCGAACACCGCGGCTTTGCTTCCGACGAGAAGGAGCGCCGCCTGCCGGTCCTCCTCAACCCGCGTGTGACGTCCAGCACCGCCGACCCGGCGCTGGAGGCACAGGACCTCGCCGCACGCTACAGGGCGCGCGCGAAGCGGGCATGGGGCCGGTTCAAGCTGGCGGCCGTCTCTTCCTTCGCTTTCGTCGAGGCAACCGGTCCGGTCTATCTCGGCAAGCTGGTGCGCGACGCTCTGGGGCTCAACGCAAACAAGGTGCCTGGAGGTCCGACCCCGCGGTTCGACCCTTCGCTGCCATTGGATGCGCGCATCGATGCTGCTGCGACCGTGTTGCGGGCCATGTCGCTGACCAGCGGCTTTGCTCCGGTTGTGGTGCTGGCAGGGCATGGCGCCAATGTCGTCAACAACCCGCATGCGAGCGGGCTGCACTGCGGAGCTTGCGGAGGCTATTCGGGCGAAGTCAACGCACGCTTGCTGGCTGGGTTGCTCAACGATCCGGCAGTGCGCGCCGGAATTGCCGAGCGCGGGATCGCCATTCCAGCAGATACCGTGTTCGTTGCCGCCCTGCACGATACCACCACCGACCGGGTTACGCTGTACGATAGCGATGGCGTGACAGGCCTTGAGGAGGTCCGCCGCTGGCTCGATGAGGCAGGCCGACAGTGCCGGATGGAGCGGGCGCTGCGCCTGCCGCGGGCAACATCGGCCGACGACATCCCCGCTCGTTCGGTCAACTGGGCGGAGGTCCGGCCGGAATGGGCGCTGGCCGGGTGCCAGGCCTTCGTCGCAGCGCCGCGCCATCGCACCAGCGGTCGCTCGCTTGCTGGCAAGGCCTTCCTCCACGATTACGACTGGCGCAAGGACGAGGCCCACAGCTTCGAGGTGCTCGAACTGATCCTGATCGCACCTGTGGTGGTCGCGAGCTGGATCAGCCTGCAATACTATGGATCCTGCGTCGCGCCGGCGGCCTTCGGGTCGGGCAACAAGCTGCTCCACAATGTGGTCGGCGGCATCGGCGTGGTCGAAGGCAATGGCGGCAATCTGCGCGCCGGACTGGCCTGGCAATCGGTCCATGATGGTGAGAGTTTTGCCCACGAGCCCCTCCGGCTGACGGTCTGCGTGGAGGCTCCGACGGAAGCGATGAGCGCGATCCTCGCCCGCCACCCGCAGGTCAGGGCGCTGTTCGACAACCGCTGGCTGCACCTTGTGGCGTTGGACGGGGAAGGTCGCATGGCACAGCGCTATAGCGGCGATCTCGCCTGGGAGGCCTTCGCCTGAAGGGATACTGCGACTGGCCGAAACACTTTGGCGATTGACTTGGGCGGGTTGTGGCGGCAACGGCTTATTGCAATTGATTATCAATTGTATTTGAAAGCCAGGAAAATCCTATGAGCAAGGCCAAGACCCGCAATTTCCTCGTCAAATGCCACTTGTGGGCGGCGGGACTATTGGCTCCGCTGTTTATCCTCGTCGCCTATACCGGCGCGGCGTATCTGCTCGATTTCAAGGGCGAGGTGAAGGAAACCGCGCTGGCGCTGCCGGCCGGGACCACACTTGATCCCGAAAGCCCGACGATCGAGAACGATGTGCGCCGGATCCTCGCCGCCAATAAGCTCGATATCCAGTTCGACTACCTGCGGATGGGTGGCGATTCGATTACCACCCGCCCGACCAGCCGCGATTTCGTGAGCTTCCAGCAGGAGGACGGCGAATGGACCGCCAAGCTCAACCAGCCCGACCTGCAGTACGCGCTGATCGAACTGCACAAGGGCCACGGTCCCGCGCTTTACCGATACTACCAGATCTTGGCGGCAGTGGTGCTGTTCCTGGTGGTGCTGGGCGGCCTGATCGTCGGCTGGATGGCGCCTGGTTATCGCCGCGCGACCAGCATCGGGCTGGGCGTCGGCACGGTCACCTTCGGACTGCTTGCCTTCGTTTTGTAGTGGGCTTTCCGTGAGTCTTGCTCCGGTCACGGCTTGCGCCTAGTTGCTGGCCCAATGACTGACAATTCGCACGAACGCCACCTGAGCGACCGCCGCTTCTATCACGCCGAGGAAGAGGCGCGCTTCACCCAGAAAAGCCCGACCGACACACCGCAGACGCGGCACCCGGCCTATCGTCTCGCCTTTCAGGACACCGACTTCCTGCTGCGCGAGGAACTGCGCCCCGTGCGTTTCCAGCTCGAGCTGCTCAAGCCCGAGATGCTGCTGGAGGAAGCCGGCGTCGGCTCCACTCTGGTCATGTACGGCTCTGCGCGCATCCCTGCGCCCGAGGAGGCCGAAGCGCTGGTCGAAGCGGCCAAGGAGCGCGACGAATTCGAGCAGAAGGTGGCGAACAACCTCGCGGCCAAGGCCAAGTATTACGACGAGGCCTACAAGCTTGCCCGGCTGGTCAGCGAAAAATCGATCGTCGAGGATGGCCAGCGCCAGTTCGTGGTCTGCTCGGGCGGCGGCCCCTCGATCATGGAGGCAGCCAACAAGGGCGCGAGCGATGCCGGGGCCGAGAGCATCGGACTCAACATCATCCTCCCGCATGAGCAGGCGCCCAATCGCTACGTTACCCCCTACCTCGCGCTCAATTTCCACTATTTTGCGCTGCGCAAGATGCACTTCCTGTTGCGGGCCAAGGCGGTGGCGGTATTCCCCGGCGGCTTCGGCACGTTCGACGAATTCTTCGAGCTGCTGACCCTGGTCCAGACCGGCAAGATGAAGCCGATGCCGATCATCCTGTTCGGCAAGGATTTCTGGACCCGGGTGGTCGATTTCGATGCCCTGGCCGAGGAGGGCACGATCTCGCGCAAGGACCTTGACCTGATCACCTGGTGCGAAACGGCAGAAGAGGCCTGGGCCCACATCGCCGCGTTCTACGACATCAAGGGTTAGTCCGGCCGAACCGCCTGATGGCCAAGCGGGCCTGATCCGCTGCCGAAACCGGGGGCGTTCTGCAGCGCCTCGCGCACAAACCGGCGCGCTTGGGCGACCGCGTCTTCAAGCGGCTGTCCTGCACCCAGCAGCGTTGCGATGGCACTGGCGAGCGTGCAGCCAGTGCCGTGGGTATGGCGGGTGACGATACGGGCCTCGTTCCAGACCACATCCTCCTGCCCGGGGCGGACCAGCCTGTCCTCCAGCATCGGCCCGTCGGCATCGCCGCCCTTGGCGAGGTAGGGCGCACCGCGCGCCGCCATCGCCCCATGCCCGCCGAGCGCGGCGAGTTCCGGCACGTTGGGCGTTGTCAGGGTCGCCAGTTCCATGAGCCATTCGAACACATCGATCGTCGCTTCGTCCGCCAGCACCGCGCCGCTGGTGGCGATCATCACCGGATCGAATACGATCGGGCAGGGCAGGTCCTCCAACCGGTCGGCGACAACTTCGGCAATGTCGGCATTGCCGAGCATCCCGATCTTGACGGCATCGACCCCGATGTCGGTCAAGCAGGCATCGATCTGCGCGGCGACGAAAGAAGGGGCGAGGGTCTCGACGCCGGTCACACCCCTGGTGTTCTGTGCCGTCACCGCGGTGATCGCGGTCATGGCATAGCCGCCCAGCATGGTGACGGTCTTGATATCGGCCTGGATCCCCGCGCCGCCCGAACTGTCAGATCCGGCGATGACAAGGATGCGAGGCGGACGGGCGCTCACCCCTTGAATTTCCGATCGGCCGAGGGCGGGTATGTTTCGTGCAACTGCCTTGTCCTTGTGGGCCGGTCCATCAGTTCGCCGCCGCAATTGGGGCAGCGATCGTCCAGCGCGTCGGCGCATTCGGCGCAGAAGGTGCATTCGAAGCTGCAAATGAAAGCTCCGGGGGACTCGGCCGGAAGATCGGTTCCGCAACGTTCGCAATCCGGGCGCATTTCCAGCATCAGCCGGCCGCCTTCACCGCGTCGCAGATGCGGTCCACAATCGATTCAACCTGCGTCGCATCGTCGCCCTCTGCCATCACCCGGATCACCGGCTCGGTGCCCGAAGGGCGGATGACCAGCCGACCCTTGCCCGCCAATTCCGCTTCCGCCCCGGCGATCACCGCCTT
The DNA here is from genome assembly GCF_021431965.1 of Erythrobacter sp. SDW2. NCBI lineage: Bacteria > Pseudomonadati > Pseudomonadota > Alphaproteobacteria > Sphingomonadales > Erythrobacteraceae > Erythrobacter > Erythrobacter sp. SDW2. The sequence goes on along the minus strand of NZ_CP090370.1, from coordinate 2,857,446 downwards.
GACCGCCGCGTCGTCCAGCGGCTTCCCGCCGGCGAAGCGGACGTTCTTGAGCAGCTGCGGCACCGGGTCGAACACATGCAGCACTTCGCTGGCCGGCTTCTTGAAATGCACCAGCGAGGTCAGCACCCGCAGCGCCGCCACGGTGCCGTCGCCCGTGGTGGCATGATCGAGCAGGATCATGTGCCCCGATTGCTCGCCGCCAATGTTGAAGCCACCTTCCTTCATCCGCTCGAGCACGTAGCGGTCGCCGACCTTGGTCCGCTCCAGTGTCAGTCCCTTGCCGGCAAGATAACGCTCCAGCCCCAGGTTGCTCATCACCGTGGCGACGACGCCGCCGCCGCGCAGCACGCCCTTCTCCGCCATGCGGCTGGCGATCAGCGCCATGATCTGGTCGCCGTCGACCGCGTTGCCCTTTTCGTCGATCACGATCAGCCGGTCGGCATCGCCATCTAGGGCGATGCCGACATCGGCGCCTTCCTCGACCACCCTGGCCTTGATCGCATCGAGCGAGGTCGAACCCACCCCGTCATTGATGTTGGTGCCGTCGGGATTGACGCCCAGCGCGACGACGTCCGCGCCAAGCTCCCAAATGGCGGACGGAGCAACCTGATAGGCGGCACCATTGGCGCAATCGACCACCACCTTGAGTCCGTCGAAACGCGTCTCGGTGCTGATCGACTGCTTCAGAGCGTGGATATAACGTCCGCGCGAGTCCTCGATCCGGCGGGCACGGCCGATCTCGGCGGCGGGGGCCAGCTGCGGTTCCTGTTCGAGCAGCGCCTCGATGGCGAGTTCGGTCTCGTCCGACAGCTTGAACCCGTCCGGCCCGAACAGCTTGATGCCGTTGTCGCGATAGGGGTTGTGGCTGGCCGAGATCATCACGCCCAGATCGGCGCGCATTTCGCGGGTCAGCATGGCGATGGCCGGGGTCGGCAGCGGGCCGGTCTGGATCACGTCCATGCCGACGCTGGTGAAGCCTGCGACCAGCGCCGATTCCATCATGTAGCCGGAAAGACGCGTGTCCTTGCCAATCACCACGCGGTGGCGATGGTCGCCGCGGCGGAAATAGGCGCCTGCCGCCTGCGCCACCTTCATGGCGACATCGGCGGTCATGTTGCCGACATTGGTTTCGCCGCGAATACCGTCGGTACCGAAGAATTTGCGTGCCAAGTCGCGTCCCCTGGGCAGAATTGGAGGTTGCGGCATGTGCCGCGATTTGCCACGCGCTTTAGAGTGCAAGCGCCCGCAAAGGGAAGGGCGAAGTGCAGGGGAGCCATTGCTTGACCGAACGCGAGACACAACCGGGCGCTGCCGCGACGGGCGAAGGAGGCCTCGTCACCATCCGCCTGCCGGTGTGGTGGACCTTTGGCGGCCTGCTGGCGGGATTGCTGCTGGGCTGGATGCTGGCCCCGACCAGCATGATCGACCCGCTGGTCAAGCTGACCGAACCCATCGGCGTTTTATGGCTCCGGGCCTTGCAGATGACGATTATTCCGCTGGTTGCAGCGCTGCTGGTGATCGGAATTGCCAAGATGATCGCGGCGGCGAGTGCCGGGCGGACCGCGCTGACGATGATCGTGACGGTGGCAGTATTGCTGGTGTTCAGCGGCCTCGCCGCGACCATCGCCACGCCCCTGTTGCTGGAAGCCTTCCCGCCGCCGCCGGGTGCGGCCGACCTGCTGCGCGCACCGGCGCTGCAGGGGCAGGAAGTCCCCACTATCGCCGCCTTCATCGAATCGCTCGTTGCGCCCAACATCATTGCCGCGGCTGCCGAGACCTCGACCTTGCCGCTGACGATCTTTTTCGCCCTGTTCGCCATCGCCGTGGCGCGGCTGCCGGCGGGCCAGAAGGCGACCATGCTGGCCTTCTTCGCGGCGCTCGCCAACGCCATGCTGACGATCATCGGCTGGGTGCTGTGGGTCGCACCGGTCGGGGTTTTTGCCCTGGCCGTGGGCGTGGCCGCCGAGGCCGGGGGCGGTGCCTTCGCCACGCTGGCGCATTATATCGTCATCGTCTCGGCGGTCGGCGGGATCGTGCTCCTGGCCGCCTACCTGCTGGCGATCCTGGGCGGCCGCATTGCACCGGCGAACTTCATCCGCTCGGTCCTGCCCGCACAGGCGGTGGCGATTTCCACGCAGAGCTCGCTCGCCAGCCTGCCGGCCATGCTCGACAGCGCCCGGCGGCTGGGCGTGCGCGAGGAAGTGGCCGATTTCACCTTGCCGCTGGCGGTGGCCATTTTCCGCGCCACCAGCCCGGCGATGAACCTCGCCGTCGCGCTCTACATCGCCCATCTTGCCGGAGTGGAGCTGACCCTGCCGGTCCTCGCTGCAGGGATCGCGGTGGCTTTCATCATCAGTGTCGGATCGGTCAGCCTGCCCGGATCGATCAGCTTCGTCATTTCGATCGGCCCGATCGCGCTTGCCATGGGCATCCCGATCGAGCCGCTGGCGCTGCTGGTCGCGGTCGAGATGCTGCCCGATATCATGCGCACCATCGGCAATGTGACGATGAACGTCGCGCTTGCCGGTTTCCTCAACCGCGGAAAATCCGCAAATTTGCAACCTGACGCCGGTTGAAGCGTTCCACAACCAGACCCACTTTCCGAACCAGTTCAAACGGGAGATCACCAATGGCTTTCGACGTAACCCCGCTGCCCTATGCCGACACCGCGCTGGAACCAGCCGTGTCCGCCAACACGCTGTCGTTCCATCACGGCAAGCACCACAAGGCCTATATCGACAAGATGAACGCCGCGATTGAAGGCACGGACCTTGCCGACAAGCCGATGGAAGAGATCATCGCTGCCGCGCGCGGCACCAACCAGGGCCTGTTCAACAACGCGGCGCAGAGCTGGAACCACGGCTTCTACTGGCATTCGCTGGCCGAAGACGGCGGCACGCCGACCGACGAGCTCAAGAGCATGATCGACAGCGCCTTCGGCTCGACCGAAGAACTGCTCAAGCAGCTGCAGGATCGCGGCGCCGGCCATTTTGCCAGCGGCTGGGTTTGGCTGGCGGTCAAGGACGGTGCGCTGACCATCGAGGAAACCCATGACGGCGATACGCTCGCCGACAAGGACGGCGTCCTGCCGCTGCTGGTTATCGATCTGTGGGAACACGCCTACTACCTCGACCACCAGAACGCGCGCCCTGCCTATCTCAAGGCAGTGACCGAGGGCGGCAAGCTCAACTGGGGCTTCGCAGCAGAGAATCTCGCCCGCGGCACGACCTGGACCTATCCGGCCTGATCCCGCCGACAGACTCAACAAAGGCCCGCTCTCCGCGAGGAGGGCGGGCCTTTTTCATGATGCCGTTGCCGGCAGTCAGCGCGTGGGTTCGGAAACGCCGCCGCCAGCCGCGACCAGTTCCAGCTCATCAAGGATGGCGTCCTGGGCGATCTCGTCATCGGTCGAACGTTGGGGAATGCTGCCTTCGTCGAGCATGTCGGTCAGGGCAGCGCGGGCGCGCCCGACCCGGCTCTTGATCGTGCCGACCGCACAGCCGCAGATTTCGGCGGCTTCCTCGTAGGAAAACCCGCCCGCGCCGACCAGCAACAGCGCTTCGCGCCGTTCCGCCGGCAAGGTCAGCAGCGCACGGTGCATGTCGCTGAGGTGGATCGGCTCTTCCTGTCCGGCAGGGGCCGTCAGGATGCGTTCGGCCACGCCCTCGTCATACTCGCCGCGGAAACGGTTGCGGCGCATGTCGGTCAGATAGGCGTTGCGCAGGATCACGAAGGTCCAGGCCCGCATGCTGGTACCCGGCTGGAACCGGTCCTGGGCGGCCCAGGCCTTCATCAGCGCTTCCTGGACGAGATCGTCGGCCATGTCCGGCCGTCCGCACAGGCCGCGCGCAAACGCGCGCAGGTGCGGGATAACGTCTTCGAGTTCGCGCTTGAAGTCCGCCCGCTCTGTCGCGGTGCGTTTTGGCTCTGTCATCGTGCGTCGCTCCCGCCATCGGGAGTTCGTCCCTTGGCGGGCTTGTCGAATTGCGCCAGCAGGTCCTTGAAGCTGTCGGGAAGCGGCTCGTCCACCACGGCATCGTACAGCTGGCGCAGGCCGTCGGCCCACTCCGGCTTGCCGGCTTTGCGTCCGGCAACTGCTCCGGGCTTTTCAGGTGGTTGTGAACTCATAGGTTTTCTGATCGTCCTTGCCCGTACCGATCCGCGCACGGTGGATTATTGTCATCTCGGGTATCGGAACGAAACGCAACGTGCTTGGTTCCCACATTGAGGGTGGTTCGCCCACGATACAGAAAAGGGAAGCTAGTTTGGCCTCGACGGCACCTGCCACTGTCGGTCGCTCGGGCCGCTGGCTGCTACAATATCCGCGCGCAGTGCCGGTGGCGATTTTCCTGCTCGTCGCCAGCGTGACCCTGCTGAGCGTCTTCGCCATCGAGCGGGGCGAAAGTCGGCGCGAACAGGTCCAGATCGACCAGGTTGCCGGAACCATCGGTGCGACGCTGGAACGTCGCGCCAGCACCTCCAGCGCCTATCTGCGCGCCGGAGCCGCCCTGTTCGCCACCGTCGATGCCGTTCCGCTCGCCCTCTTCAGCCGTTTTGCGGAAGAACTGCGACTGGATGACCAGTACCGGCTCTCCGGCGGGATCGGCTGGGCGGAGGTTATCGCGCCGGAATCGGCCCCCGAGTTCGAGGCCAGGATCGGGCGGCAACTGGGCCGCAAGGTCCGGGTCTACCGCATGCCTGCCGCGCCGAAGCTGCCGAGTTTCGTTCCGGTTGCCTACAGCCTGCCCGATTCCGAACGGGTCCAGCGCGCGATCGGCTTCGATATGTATTCGGAGCCCGTGCGCCGGGAAGCGATGGAGACAGCCGCGCGCAATCAGGAGCCGATCGCATCGCGCAAGGTCATCCTTGTCAGTGGCGGAGACGGACCGCGTCCGGGGTTCGTGATCTTCATGCCGGTTTACGGCCAGGCCGGCGACGAGCGCGCCCTGCGCGGCTTCATCTACAGCCCTTTCGACGGGCAGGAATTTCTCAACGGCGCCATGTATTCGGGGCTGATCGGGCAGCGCACCGTGCGGCTGTTCGATGGTCCCCGGGTTGGTGCCAATCTCATCGCGACACATCAGGAGGCCAACGGCGTCGGGCAGACGAGCGAAGTGCGGATCATGGTCGGCAACCGGCCAATGACCGTGCAAGTGCAATCGGCCGATGGCAACTCGCTGACTTCCATGTCGATGCTGACGCTGCTGTTCGGGCTCGCGGTGGCCAGCCTGTCGATGCTGGTGGCGCGGCTGCTGACCCAGCAGGCGCAGGAAGATCTCGCAGCCATCGAATATTACGCGGAGCAGAACTCGATCCGCAATTCGCTGACCCGCGAGCTCAATCACCGGGTCAAGAACACGCTTGCCAATGTCCTCTCGATCATCGCCCTGACGCGGCGCCGGACCGACAATCTCGACGATTTCGCCCAGGGTCTCGACGGGCGCATCCGGGCGCTGTCGGCGACCCATGACCTGCTGACCCAGTCCGAATGGGGGACCACGCCCCTGCGCCAGGTGGTGGTCGCGGAAATGGCGCCCTATGCCAGCAGCGATGCAAGCATGATCGAGCTCGACGGGCCGGACGTCGAACTGGCGCCCAACGATGCGCTGTCGTTCGGGCTGGCGATCCACGAACTGGCGACCAATGCCGCCAAGTATGGCGCCCTGAGCGCTGAGGGCGGCATGGTTTCGATAAACTGGCAGCGCGAGAACAACGATACCGTGCGTGTCGAGTGGCGCGAGAGCGGTGGACCCAGGGTGCCGACCGAGCGGCCGCGTGGCTTCGGCACCGAGCTGATCGAACGGATCGTGGCACATGAGCTGCGCCACCCCGTCGAACTGGATTTTGCAGAAGAGGGTGTGCGCTGCGTGCTGCGCGTTCCGGTCCGCAAGCCCAGCGAGTTCGCAATCCGCGCACCTCGCCAGGCTTGATCGGACCGGTCAGGCGCCCGGTTTGGCGCCGGCCTTAATACAGCCGGATGATCAGAGCGGCTTGCTCGAGTTGAAGAACAGCGCCTGGCTGATCGCCGCGCGGACGCTGGCTTCCTGGAACGGCTTGGTAACGAGGTAGGTCGGCTCGGGCCGGTCACCCGTCAGGAGACGTTCCGGGTAGGCGGTGATGAAAATCACCGGCACATCGAACTGCTGCAGGATATCGTCGACCGCGTCGAGACCGGAGGAGCCATCGGCAAGCTGGATATCGGCGAGGACAAGGCCGGGCGTCACTTCGCCTACCGCATCGACTGCTTGCGTGCGGGTCGCAGCCGTCCCGGCGATGTCGTGGCCAAGACCGCGCACAAGGTCTTCCAGCTGCATCGCAATCAGCGGCTCGTCTTCGATGATCAGGACGCGCGTGGTGGACTCGCGGTCGATTTCCGCCACGGCCTCGCGGACGAGATCTTCGACCTGCTCGGGTGACATGTCGAGAATGGTCGCGGTTTCTTCGACCGAGAAGTCCTCCAGGGTCGTCAGCAGCAACGCCTGGCGACACAGCGGGGTGACTGACGCCAGACGCTCGCTGGCAGCAGCCTCGTGACCGCCTGCTTGGCCGCCGACGGGTTCGATTTCCAGCGCGCTGCTCGACCACAGTGCGGTGAAGGCGCGATAGAGCGCTACGCGACCCTCGGCGATTTCCCCGCGCAGGCCATCGTCGGCCAGCGCCGCTTCCAGAGTGGCACGGACATAGGTGTCGCCGGTTTGCTGCGATCCGCTGAGGGCGCGGGCATAGCGACGCAACAGCGGGAGATGGCTGGCGACCAATTGCGATACTGACATGGATTCCCTTCCCTTGAAGATTTGGACATCAAACGAACCGTACGGCGGTCGGTTCCGCCAGCGGCCCGCGAATTCGCGAGAGCACGGGAGAATTTTTTTCGCACTTCGGGAACCAGCGGCACAGCGGTGCATTTTCCTGTTATCACCGCCGCGACCCCCCTCCCGTCCAAACGGCAGTGATACGATCCCGTAAGGCCCTCGCTCCCGACCCGGAGCGGGGGCCTTCACCTTTAGGGCGGCTTTCAAAGTGCCTTTTCGAAAATCCAGTACTCGCGGTTGACCTTGCTGCCAATGGCGTCGGCGATGGCGACCATCCCCTGGTTGTCGTCGAGAATCCAGCCGATCTCGGCCCGCTGTGTATTATATGCGCTGATAGCCACGCGGCGGATGTCCTCGATCATCATGAAGGCGAGCTGGCTGGCGAGCCGCGAATTCTGCAGCTCCTTGACCACTCCCATCAGCGGCACCCGCATGCCCGCGTTGACCGGCTTGCGCAGCCAGCGCAGGAGGTGGAACCAGCCGAATGGCAGCAGCTTGCCGTCCACTTTCTTCAGCACGCCGTTGATGTCCGGGAAGGTCAGCATGAAGGCGACCGGCTTGCCGTCCAGCTCGGCGATGCGATTGATTTCCGGGTGGATGATCTGCCTCAACTTCTTGCCGGCATAGGCGACTTCTTCCGGCGTGAAAGGGATGAAGCCCCAGTTTTTCGACCAGGCATCGTTGAGGATCCGGAGCACGATTTCGATCTCGCGCTCGAACTGGTCGAGATCGACCGGGCGGATATTGATCCGCGGATTGCGCTCGCCCGACTGGACTATACGCTGGATCAGCGGCGGGAAGCCGTGGGTGACGTCCAGGTCATAGGTCTGCAGCGCCTTGACCTTGGTGAAACCGGCGGCCTCGATCCATCCCTTGTAGTGGACCGGGTGGTGCCCCATCATGATCATCGGCGAATGGTCCTGGCCGCGCACCAGCAGGCCCGGCTCTTCCCAGATCGACATCGAGATCGGACCAAGCACCCTGGTCATGCCCTGGTCCCGGTTCCATTGCTCGGCGTGGGCCAGCAGGGCGGCCGCGACGGCGGCATCCTCGGCATCGAAATAGCCGAACATGCCGGTGCCCGGACCCATCCCCTGTTCCGGCGGGATTTCGAGGGCGAGATGGTCGATATGGGCCGAAATGCGCCCGACCGGCTGCCCGTCGCGATAAGCAATGAAGAGCTGCGCCGTGGCATGGCCGAAAAACGGGTTGGTGTCCGGGTCGATCAACTCCATCATCTCGGAGAACAGCTGCGGCACGGCATGCGGCTCGCGCGCGGCAAAGGCCCGGCCCAGTCTGACGAAGGCCTTGCGCCCGGCCTTGTCGGTGACGGGGTGAATATCTATCTGGCTGGTGCTCACAGTCGCGCAACCTCGTTCAGCTTGTGGTTTCCCTGTGTGCGCTATTTGCTCCAAGTCAAGCGACGGCGTCGATTACTCTGGTAGGAACGCCGCGTTGTCCTTTGTCCGCAGATTGCGGTATGGCCCCCACGAGACAGATACCATGAGCATCGAACAGACTCTCGACCCTGCGCAACCCGCGCTCAAGGCTGCAGCCGGCAGCTGGCACGCCCAGCTGCCCGACGACAAGGACATGCTGCGTGCCGCCCGCGACCTGACCAAGGACCTGGGAGAAGCGAAGGGTGCAATCTACTGGCCCGACATGATTGCCTCTGCCGTCGTCGGATATGCCGGCGTTGCCGGTGCGATCCTGGCCAGCGGTATGGCGCTGAAGCTGGCCTTTGGCCTGATCGGTGCGCTGGCGTTCTATCGTGCGCTGATGTTCATCCATGAACTGACCCATATCCACCGCGACGCACTGCCCGGCTTCCGGCTGGGCTGGAACCTGCTGGTCGGCATCCCGCTGCTGGTGCCGTCCTTCATGTACGAGAACGTCCACACGCTGCACCACAAGCGCACCCAGTACGGCACGATCGAGGACCCCGAGTACCTGCCGCTGGCGCTGATGAAGCCATGGAGTCTGCCGGTGTTCGTGCTGGTGGCGCTGCTGGCACCGGTCGGCCTCATCATCCGCTTCGCCGTGCTCGTGCCGCTCGGTTTCATTGTGCCGCCGATCCGCAAGCTGGTGTGGGAGCGCGCCAGCGCCTTGTCGATCAACCCCGACTTCCGCCGCCGCCCGCCCGAAGGGGATTTCCGCGGCCGGGTAATGTGGCAGGAAGTCGGCGGCATGTTGTGGTCATGGGCGCTGATTAGCAGCATCTTCGCTTTCGGCTGGGCGCCGCTGCTCACCGCTGGAGCGGTCCTTTCGCTTACCGCCGTGCTCAACCAACTGCGTACGCTGGTGGCGCATCTGTGGGAGAACGATGGCGAAGCCATGACCGTCACCGCACAGTTCCTCGACAGCGTCAACGTGCCGCCGCCCGGCATTGCGGCCGAGATCTGGGCACCGGTGGGCCTGCGTTACCATGCGCTGCATCACCTGATGCCCTCGATGCCCTATCACGACCTGCCCGAGGCGCATCGCCGCCTGCGTCGGGAGCTCGGGCGGGGTTCGGCCTACGAAGGGGCGAACCATCCCGGCATGCTGCATCTGGTGAGCCGGATCGCCCGCAGCACCATGACCGCGCGCTAGATTCTACTCCAGAAACCGGATCATCGCGCAACGCCGCTCCGCCGGGAGGCCGACTGCGGTGGCGCTGGCCAGCGACTCCGCCAGATGCGGCCGGCCCTCGAAATTCTCGACCTCGACGAAGCCATGACGGGCATAGAAGGGCGCGTTCCACGCAATGTCGCGAAAGGTGTTGAGCGTGATCGCCCGGTAGCCCGAATTGCGGGCATCGACGGCAAGCGCCTCGAGCAGGGTCGCACCGATCTTGCGGCCCTGGTGTGCCCGGGCGACGCTCAGCTCGTGCAAGTGCAGTTCCCGCCCCACCGGGGCGGCGGCAGCAAAACCGACCACTTCGTCGCCCACCAATGCGGTCAGCGAACGTCCCTTGGCGATCACCTTGGCGTGATCCGCCACCGATGCGGTTGGCGGGATCGGCACACCGGAAAGCGAGGGCTCTTCGCGCAGCAGGCCGGCGGCATCATCCTCGACCCGGTGGAACGCCTCGGCATCGCCCGGCAGCGCCAGCCGCAGCGTGAAGTCGCTCATTCCTCGGTCCGGATCAACACCGTTTCGCCCACCAGCAGGAACAGGAAAAACGGCGCCCAGGCGGCGAGCAACGGCGGGTAGCCACCGAAGCTGCCCATGGCGAGCGCGGCATTGTCGACCACGAAATAGGCGAAGCCCAGCGCCATGCCGATCACCGCGCGGACGAACAGCTGGCCCGAGCGGGCAAGGCCGAACGCCGCGACCGCTCCGAGCAAGGGCATCAGGAAAGCGCTCAGTGGCCCCGCCAGCTTGTGCCACCACTTGGCGCGCAATTCGCTGGTCCGGCGGCCGGTCGCCTCATAGGCATCGATGGCACCGCCGAGGTTCCAGAACGGCTCCGCATCGGGGTCGATCGTTTCCAGCTCGATCTGGGCCGGGCTCAGCGCCTTGCCGACCACGATGGTTTCGACCTGCTTTGTCGCGGCCGTCGTGACATCGAACTGCTCGGCCTCTTCGAGCCGCCAGCCGGGATTGACGAAACTGGCGCGCGGGGCACGGATCTGCTGCTCGATGCTGCCACCGGGGCCGCGCCGGTACCAGGTCACATCGCCCAGCCTGATGGCATTGCCCCTGCCGGTCACGGTCCTGGCGGTGAGGATATTGGTCCCGTCGGTCAGATAGACATTGGCCTTGACCTTGGCCTCCTGCGGCAAGGCCCCGTATTCGGTCGCCTCCCACGCCTTGAGCGTCGCGGTCGCACGGGTCACGACCCGCTCGTTGAAGACGAAGCTGCTCACCGAAACGAGCAGCGCCGTCAGCAGCAGCGGGGCAAGGACCTGATGGGCCGAAAGCCCGGCCGCCTTCATGGCGATGACTTCGCTGTTCTGGTTCAGGGTGATCAGCGCAATAATCGTCGCCAGCAGCACCGAATAGGGCAGGAATCGCTGGATCAGCTGCGGGATGCGCAGGGTGGCATAGGTCCACAGCTCGCCCTGGCCGTTGCCGGGTACCTTCAGAATGTCGCCGCTGGTCGACAGCAGGTCGAGCATCATCAGTACCAGCACCAGCATCACCAGCACCGCCAGAATGCGGACGATGAACATCTTGGCGAGGTACAGCGTCAGCGTGCGCGACGGAAAGAAGTCGAGATGCATCCGGACCTACTCGGCTGGTTCTGGCGCGGCGGGCGAGGCGAAATCGTCGGCCCGGTGGCGACGGCGGCGGAACAGCTTGCCGATCCGCTTGGACAGCTTGGCGAAGACGTTCTCGAGCGCGCCGATCGGCTGTCCGCCTGGTTTGTGCGCCAGCGTCCAGTACATCCACAGGATGAGGGCGGCGAAGACCACGAATGGCCCCCACAGCGCGGGGATCGGATCGACCCGCCCCAGAGCAGCGATATCTTCCGCGTACTGGTTCACCTTGTGATAGGCGACCACCATCACGATGGAGATGAACACGCCGAGCGCGCTGCTCGATCGTTTGGGCGGAACCGCCAGTGCCACCGCAAGCAGCGGCATCAGCAGCATCATGACGACCTCGACCAGCCGGAAATGGAAGCTGGCCTGGCTGGCGTCGCGCTTGATCGGGGTTTCGCCGCTGTCCCAGCCGATACTGAGCAGTTCGGGCAGGATGTATTCCCGCTCGGCATCGCCGCGCTGGCGAAATTCGTCGATCTTGGGGAGGTCGATCGGCAAATCGTGGCGGGTGAAACTGAGCACGCGCGGCGTCTCTTCACCGCTGTCCTGGATGATGGTGCCGTCGGTCAGCCGCAGGACAATCGTGTCGGGGCTGTCGCTGGTGGAGAGGAACTGGCCTTGCCGGGCACTGATCGACAGCACTTGCCCCTTGCTGTTGGCGACGCGGGCGAAGATTCCCTTGAGCTGGCGGCCGTTGTCTTCGCTTTCCTCGATCCGCAGCGCCATGCGGTCGGCGAGGCCGGTGAACTCGCCGACCTTGATAGACGCGCCCAAGGCGCCCGAGCGCAACTCGTATTCGAGTTGCTCGTAGGTGTAGCGGCTGACCGGCTGGATATAGAACACCAGCGCCACGTTGACCGCGATCAGGATGGCGGTGATGACATAGGGTACCCGCAGGAGCCGGCCATAGCTCATGCCGACGGCGCGCAGCACGTCGAGCTCGCTGGTCGTTGCCAGCTTGCGGAAAGCGAACAGGATGCCGAGCAGCAGGCCGAGCGGGATGGCGAGGCTGGCATATTCGGGGATCAGCGCGCCGAGCATCTTGAACACGACGCCGATCGGGCCGCCTTCGACCGCGACGAAATCGAACAGCCGCAGCATCTTGTCGAGCAGCAGCAGCGAGGCCGCCAGCACGAACACCGACATCATCGGCACGATGGTCAGCCGCAGGATGTACCGGTCGATGGAAGGAAGGAATTTGAACACCGGAAAGGTTCGTCGCTCGCGTGGTTCAGGTGGCTATACCAGTGGCTCTAGCGACAAATCCCGGCAAGGTCATGCCCTGTCGTGCAGGAAGATCGATCAGGCCTTCTCGAGCGTGCACTGCAGCGGGTGCTGGTTCTGGCGGGCGAAGTCCATCACCTGGTTCACCTTGGTTTCGGCCACTTCGTAAGGGAAGATCCCGCAGACGCCGACGCCCTTCTGGTGGACATGCAGCATGACCCGCGTGGCCTGGTCGAGATCCATGCGGAAGAAACGCTTGAGCACCATCACCACGAATTCCATCGGGGTGTAGTCGTCATTGAGCATCAGCACCTTGTACTGGCTCGGCTTCTTGGGTTTGGCCCGGGTCTTGGTGGCGATGCCGACCTGGCTGTCGCCGTCACCGTCGCCGCCCTGTGCGTCGTCCGCGCCGGCCATGCGGATGGCGGCGGAGACAAGGTCCAGGGGCAGGGCGGGGTGTTCGGTCATCGGGTCTGCAATATCGTATCGGTGCGCGCTGATGCAAGATGGTGATGCAAGATGGCGGCTGGTGCTTAAGGAAGACTGACCGGCGGGAGCGGTTGCGGCACCGGACATAGAAAAGGGCCGGACAGCTTTCGCTATCCAGCCCTTCCAGTATCCAGCCGGGTGGGAGAGGAGAGGTTACCCGGCTGTCTAGCTGTTTCTTGGCAAGCTGTTCTTGCGACGCTTAGGCGGCCTTCGAGAACTTCTCGGCGGCTTCGCTGTAGCGGGTCGAGATCGGGGCGAAAGCTTCATTGGCGAGCTTCAGCCAGGCTTCGGTGCTCTTCGAGCCGAAAGCGACGGCAGCGTCGAAGTTGCGGCGGGCCAGTTCGCCCTGCAGCTTGACCAGCTCGGTCGGCGACTTGACGGCGGTCAGCGCCTTGACGTCGGCGGTCACGACTTCAGCAGCCTTCTTGCTCTCTTCGAAGCCTTCGCGGGCCATGGTCTGCATGCCGGCGGCCAGGACCTTGCCCGAAGCGACGACGGCTTCGAGGTTCGCCTTGTTGAATTCGACGACTTCGCCGGCCAGCTCGGAGCCCTTGGTGTAGGCGCCCTTGAGGCGGGTCTGCGCGTCGGCAGCAAAGGTCTTGGCAGCTTCAGTGATCTTGGTGGTGTCGGTAGCCATGATGGTGTCCTTGATCTTGGAAACGGTGGAGGTGACCGGCGCAGCCTTACTGGCGGCGACAGCCTTCTTTGGAGCGGTCTTGGCAGCGACTTTCTTTGCCGGCGCCTTCTTGGCGGCAGGCTTGGTCGCAGCTTTCTTCGCTGCCGGCTTCTTGGCAGCAACTTTCTTGGCCGGAGCCTTCTTCGCCGGGGTGGCGACGGCCTTGGCAACAGCGTCGGTCTTCACCGGAGGCTTGGGATCTGCCTCGACAGCCTTCTCGACCTTCGCGGCGCTGACATTCTTGGCAGCTGCTTCGGCAAAGGCCTTCTCGGCAGCGGCATCGATCTTGCTGGTGGCGTTATCGGCCATGGCGGTATCCTTGAAATTTGGTCTGCAGTTCTATGTTGCAGTGCACAAAATAGGCATTGCGGCTGCGAAGTCAAGGATTTTTTGTGCAGTGCACAATAAACCGAAAAGGTATGGAAAAGCAAAGCTGTAATGGCGATCAGCGGCTCATGACATAGCGCCCGGGCGCGTCCTCGATCACCATATCGCCCTTGCTTTCACCCGGCTTGCGCTTGCCATCAGCCTTGACGGTCTTGCCGCCCTGGGCGCGGATCCATTCGATCCAGTCGGGCCACCAGCTGCCGGGATGCTCGACCGCACCTTCGCGGAATTGCTCGAGCGATTCGACGTTGGAGTCCTCGTTGATCCAGTACTGGTACTTGCCGCTGTCGGGCGGGTTGACCACCCCGGCGATATGGCCGGAGCCTGCCAGCACGAAACGGATGGGTCCGGTGAAGTGGTCGCGGATCTTCCATACGCTCTCGGCGGGCGCGATGTGGTCTTCCTTGCCGGCTTGGACATAGGTCGGGACCGAGACCAGCGACAGGTTGATCGGCGTCCCGTCGGCGCTCAGCGCGTCCGGCTGGACCAGCAGATTGTCGCGATAGAGCTGCTCAAGATAGGCCTTGTGCCACTTGGCCGGCAGGTTGGTGACGTCGCCGTTCCAGTGCAGCAGGTCGAACGCCGGATAGTCCTCGCCCAGCAGGTAGTTGTTGACGACGTAGTTCCAGATCAGATCCGTCCCGCGCAGCAGGTTGAAGGTTGCCGCCATGTAGCGCCCGTCGAGATAGCCTCCGCCCGACAGCGCCTCGATCGCGGCGAACTGCTTGTCGTCGATGAAGTGCAGCAGCTCGCCGGCCTTGGAGAAATCGACCTGCGCGGTGAAGAAGGTCGCGCTCTTCGCCTTGTCCTGCTCGCCGCGCCGGGCCAGAATCGCCAGTGTCGCGGCGAGGGTGGTGCCGGCCACGCAATAACCGATGGTGTGGACGCTCAGCACGTCGAGCCGCGCGCGGATATGATCGATCGCATCCATCTGGGCGCGGATGTAGTCGTCCCACACCACGTCCTTCATCGAGGCATCGGCCGACTTCCAGCTGGCTACGAAGACGGTCAGCCCCTGCTCGACGGCCCAGCGGATGAAGCTCTTCTTCGGGTTGAGGTCGAGAATGTAGAACCGGTTGATCCACGGCGGGAAAATCACCAGCGGTGTCTCGATCACCTTGTCGGTGGAAGGCGAATACTGGATCAGCTGGTAGAGCGGGGTTTCGTGCACGACCTTGCCCGGTGTCACCGCGATATTCTCGCCCAGCTTGAAGGCGTCGGGGTCGGTATGGGTCAGCTGGCCGCGGCGCATGTCGTCGAGCATGTGCTGCATGCCCTTGACCAGGTTCTCGCCCCTGGTTTCCAGCGTGCGTTCCAGCACCACCGGGTTGGTGGCGGCGAAATTGGCCGGGCTCAGCGCATCGATCACCGCCTTGACCGCAAAGCGCAGCTGTTCGCGCTTGTCCTTGTCCACTCCGTCGATCTGGTCGACCATGCCCTCCAGCTGCTCGGCCATCAGCAGGTAGGACTGGTGGATCAGGGCGAAGACCGGGTTGCTGCTCCAGCGCTCGTCGCGGAAGCGCTTGTCCTTGCGGGGGAGCTCGGGCCTGGCCTCGGAATTGTCACCGAACCGCCCGCCGAACTGGCCCAGCACGCCCTGCCACATCTGCAGGGCTTCTCCCCAGAACGCCTTCTGCGCCGACAGATCGACCATCGGCATCCGCTTGTGGAAGCTGTCGAGATAGGCCATCCAGCGCGTCGGGTCAGGCAGTTCCTTGCTGAGCTTGGCGGCCTGCTCGGCCTGGAACGAGAGCCACATCGCCTGCATGGTGCTGGCGTTCTTGGCCCATTCGCCGGCCTCGCCGAGGCTGGCGAGGCTTGGCAGGCCGGTCGGCATGGCACCGGGCATCATTTGCCCGAAGATCGAGCGGGCAGCCTCGTCCTGCAGGTCGAACAGTTTCGAGAAGGCACCGGTGGGATCATTCGTTTCGCTCATGCGAGATTCTCCTGCCCTGCGATTCTTGCGCGTTCGTGACCCTGCCCGCAAGTGGCACTTTGTTGCGCCCAACCGCGCATTCGATTGCGCGCCCTTCAGCTTTGCGTCACTAGGGCTTTCCTGCAAGACTGCAGGGCGCGAGGAACACACAGGGATCCCATGAATACCGACTTCTACCGCATCAAGCGCTTGCCACCCTATGTCATCGCAGAAGTCAATTCGATGCGGCATGCGGCGCGATCGGCGGGTGAGGACATCATCGATCTCGGCATGGGCAATCCCGACCGTCCGCCGCCGCAGCATGTGATCGACAAGCTGTGCGAAGTCGCGGCCAAGCCCGATGCACATGGCTATTCGCAGTCCAAGGGCATTCCCGGGCTGCGCAAGGCACAGGCCAATTACTATGCCCGCCGCTTCGGGGTGGAGCTCGATCCGGAGCGCGAAGTGGTCGTCACCATGGGCTCGAAGGAAGGACTCGCCAGCCTCGCCACCGCGATCACCGCGCCTGGCGACGTGGTGCTGGCCCCGAACCCGAGCTATCCGATCCACACCTTCGGCTTCATTATTGCCGGAGCGACGATCCGCAGCGTGCCGACCACGCCTGACGAGAATTACTGGCGCAGCCTCGACAAGGCGATGGCCTTCACCGTCCCGCGGCCCAGCGTGCTGGTGGTCAACTATCCCTCCAACCCGACGGCCGAGACGGTCGATCTGGCATTCTACGAACGGCTGGTCGCCTGGGCGCAGGAGAACCAGGTCTGGATCCTTTCCGACCTCGCCTATTCCGAGCTGTGGTTCGACGGCAAGCCGACCCCCTCGATCATGCAGGTAAAGGGCGCGAAGGACGTAGCGGTGGAGTTTACCTCCATGTCGAAAACCTACAGCATGGCCGGCTGGCGGATGGGCTTTGCCGTTGGCAATCAGCAGCTGATCGCCGCCATGACGCGGGTGAAAAGCTATCTCGACTACGGCGCCTTCACCCCGATCCAGGCTGCGGCTTGCGCGGCGCTCAACGGGCCGCAGGACGTGGTCGAGGAGAACCGGCTGATCTACCACAAGCGGCGCGATGTGATGGTCGAATCCTTCGCCCGGGCCGGGTGGGATATCCCGCCGCCCCCGGCCAGCATGTTCGCCTGGGCCCCGCTACCGCCGGCGCTGGCACATATGGGCAGCCTGGAGTTCTCCAAAGAACTGCTGACCCACGCCAAAGTCGCCGTGGCGCCCGGCGTTGGCTATGGCGAAGAGGGTGAAGGTTTCGTCCGAATTGCCATGGTCGAGAATGAGCAGCGGTTGCGCCAGGCGGCGCGCAACATTAAGCGCTATCTCGCCAACAAGGGCGTCAACGCCGGCGCCGTCTGACCGCGCGCGCCTCAGCGGACCGGATTAGGCCCGGTTCCGCCTCTTCAATGTTAGCGATTCGTTTGCCGATTCGGCGGAATTCGCTTAACGACAGGCTGTAGTTAGGAGTGTGCTGCCATGGGGTCGCCCCGCTTCCGTTCCCTTACGGATAGGCAAAAGGATGTTCTGGTCAGGCTCGACCGGCGGATGCCGATCAAGCTGATCGCGGCTGAACTCGACGTTTCCGAAAGCCGGGTAAACCAGCATATCCGTGCACTTAAGGATGTCTACCAGGTCTCCAACCTCAACGACCTGTGCGATTCCTACAGGGCTGAAACAGAGGCTGCGGGCGAAGCTGCACCCTACAGAAAAACTGCATCGATAAATTCTGAAGTGCCGCAAAGGCAAAGAATCGACGAACCAGAAGACCGGGTCGCACCCGGGGAGTTCGTCCTGGCCGATGTGGCGCCACTTGCGATCGAGGCGCCATGGATGGTCAGAAACGAGCCCCGGGTCGTCCCCGGGGTGCTCGACGGCGATCATGCTGTCCTCTATCGCCTAGCCGTCATCATCGGTTTGGCCTTTGCGTTCATCGTATTGGTCATTCTGGTGGTGACGGCGGCACTCTCCGTGAGTGAGGCGTCGGGCGGCAAACAGTTCGGAACCCGTGAACAAGCTGTCCAGGCGGAGACGAGCAGGCCGCCTCTCTGACCGGAGCCACTGTCATGTCCGAACGCATTCTTGAAGATGCCCAACTGATCCGCAAGCACATCCGCGAAGCGGAAGCCGTCACCGACGAGGCCATGATCGCCTGCTCAAAGCTGAAGCAGGTCATTCTCAGGGCTCGCCAGAACCCGGAAGTCGGTGTCGATGCCGCGCAGAAGGCCATGCTGCGCCTGATGCAGGCCGAACAGCAGGCCCTGGCCATGTCGACCAACCTCCTGCGCGTCCATGAGGAACTGAACAAGGTCAGCCGGGAATACATGGGGCCGGGCCAGGAAGAGGGCGAGACCTATATTGCCCCGAGCGCGATCGAGGAGCCGGCCGTTCCCGTCA
The DNA here is from genome assembly GCF_021431965.1 of Erythrobacter sp. SDW2. NCBI lineage: Bacteria > Pseudomonadati > Pseudomonadota > Alphaproteobacteria > Sphingomonadales > Erythrobacteraceae > Erythrobacter > Erythrobacter sp. SDW2. The sequence goes on along the minus strand of NZ_CP090370.1, from coordinate 2,839,278 downwards.
CTGCCTGACGGGAGCGAGCCTGCAAGGTCGATGTTCGAACTGTTCCTAGACAACAGGACTTCGATCCAGAACGCCTTTGCCGTGCTGCTGCTGGTAGCTGCCTTGTGGAAGGGAGGCGGCCCGGAGCGGGCCTGCGCCGGCACTCTGGTGGGGATGATCGCGGCGGAACTCGGCTACCATGCGTGGTTCGGCCCGTCGCGCTCGTTCCACCATTTCGACCTGTGGCATTTCACGCTCGATACGGCGGGCCTGGTCGTGCTGGTGACGATCGCGCTGCGAGCCAACCGGTTCTATCCGCTGGCGATCGCCGCGGCGCAGCTGGTGGCCTTTACCTCGCACATCGTCAGGGGCGTTGCGGAACCGGTGTCGAGCCTTTCGTATTATCTGCTCTTCACCATCCCGTTCTGGTTCCAGCTGATCATCCTCGCGATCGGGATCGCCCGGCACGGCAAGCGGGCCGGCATTCTCGGTCGCTATCGCGATTGGCGCCCCGTCGCCCCGGCAACGCGGCAGGCAAGGTATTCGTGATGGGCATGCAGGCACCCGTCGTGGCCGAGAGCGCCTTTGCCGGCGTCATCGCCGACAAGCTGCAGGGCATGCCCTCGTCGCTGGCCGACCCGCTGTTCCTGAACTACCTGCATAGCCGGTTCGATACCGCAGCAGAAGAGCGCCTGCACATCGTCTATTGCGATAGCGAGCAGCGCTACCTGCATGACGAAACGCTGATCATCGGCAGCGAGCACCAGCTGGTGCTCAAGGCGCGACCGCTGGTTCTTCGCGCCCTGACCATCGGTGCAGGGGGCCTGATCATGGCGCACAATCACCTGTCCGGCAAATGCCATCCCAGCCCGCAGGATATCCGGGCGACCCGCCGGCTGCAGGAACTGGGCGAGGCTCTGGAGCTGACGCTGATCGACCACCTTATCTTCACCCGCACCCGCTTCTTCAGCATGGCTGCCGCGGGAATGCTCGCCTGAACCTAGGTAGAGGCTGGACAGACCAGTCCTGATCGGCAACTCTTCCGCACAAGCAGTTGCAGGAGAGAATTTCCATGGACTTCCAGACCAACGATCGCGTCTCGATCACGCTCGAGGATGACGGTGTCGCGCAGGTGCGCTTCATCCGCGCCGACAAGATGAACGCGCTCGACGCTGCGATGTTCGAAACCATGATCGCGGCGGGCGACGCCTTGCAGGCCCAGCCCGGCGTGCGCGCGGTGGTGCTTTCGGGCGAGGGGCGGGCGTTCTGCGCCGGGCTCGACCTGTCGAACTTCGGCAATGCCAATTCGGGCAACAGCCCCGCCGGCGGCACGCTGGCGGACCGTACGCATGGCGATTCCAACCGCGCGCAGCAGGTCGCGACCCAGTGGCGCAAGCTCAAGGTGCCGGTGATCGCCGCCATCCACGGCGTGTGCTTCGGCGGCGGGCTGCAGATCGCCAGCGGGGCCGACATCCGCGTGGTCCACCCCGCCACTCGCATGGCCATCATGGAGATGAAATGGGGGCTGGTGCCGGACATGGGCGGCTATCCGCTGTGGCGCGGGCTGGTGCGCGACGATGTGCTGCGCGAGCTGATCTACACCAATCGCGAATTTACGGGCCAGGAAGCCCAAGCCCTGGGCCTTGCGACGCACGTCAGCGACGATCCGCTCGGCAAGGCGATCGATCTCGCGCGCGTGATCGCCGACCGGAATCCCCACGCCATGCAGGCGGCAAAGCGCATCACGAACATGATGTATGATGCCAGCGGCGCCGAGTTGCTGATGGCCGAAAGCGTCGAGCAGGACGCCGTCATCCGCAAGCCCAACCAGATCGAGGCCGTGATAGCCGGGATGCAGAAGCGCAAGGCCAGCTACGCCGACGTCTAGGGCTCAACCGAAGATCGCCATCGCCTGTTGTCCGGCCAGCACCTGCTGGCCCCCGGCATTCCATAGCCGCAGCCGCTCGCTTGAATAGCCGTGGTCGGCATGGTCGCTGGCGGTCTCGGCCAGCCACCACCCGTCGCGCGTAGTCGCCACAGGGTCGAGCACGTTGAACGACCAGTTGATCGAGCTGAACGGCCCTTGCCGCTGCATCGCCCGCATCGAGCCCGGCGGCAGCGTGTCGCCCATCAGGATCATGGTCGAGACCGGATCGAGCGCCTCCGGCTCGCGCAGGCGGAACCATCGGCGCACCAGCGGCGCACCGGGGCCGCTGGTGTCCTGCGCCCGGCGGATGTCATAGCGCGCGATGAAGTGGTTGCCCGGCGGCACGGGGAGCGATTCGTATTCCTCCGGAGCGCCCGGCCAGGGCTCGACCTTTGGCGCAGGATGCACCGCATTGGGCTCGCGCTCCGTCCCGAACACCCACAGCGCCGTCAGCCCGACGCTGCCTTCGACCAGCAGCTCGCTGCGCACGATCGCGACATTGCGTCCCTGCCGCACCATCTCGACCCGCGTGGCTATCTCTGTCCCGACCGGCCCGACAAAGCCGACCTGGGCCGAACGCAGCGGCGGCAGATCGGGGAAGGCCCGCGTCGCGGCCGTATAGGCGACCAGGGCACCCGCCCCGCCATAGAGCGTGCGCCCTTGCATCCAGCCCTCGGCCGGGAGAGTGACGGGACCGCCTTCGGCAGTGATCGGGGCAAGCAGTGCGGCAATCGACATGGCCACGGTCCATAGCGAAGGGATTGCAAATCGCCACCCTTCCTTCGCCAACGGCGCCCGGGCGCGGAATGGCCATTGAACTGGCGCGTGAAGGGCGCTAGGGGGCCGCTTCCCGCGCGCTGCGGCAGTGGCAGGCGCGGGCTCGGCCCGATGGCGGAGTGGTTACGCAGAGGACTGCAAATCCTTGCACGCCGGTTCGATTCCGGCTCGGGCCTCCACCTTCAGCACTGCAAGAGTGCCGCTTTAGCTCAGTTGGTAGAGCACATCATTCGTAATGATGGGGTCACGTGTTCGAGTCACGTAAGCGGCACCATTTCCTTTACACCAGGCTCACCTTCAACTCCGGCCCCGGCAGGTCGAACATCCCCACCACTGCGTGCGGCACATAGGGGCTTTCCAGCGCCTTCAACTCGGCTTCCGTCAATTCGATGTCGAGCGCCGCCACCGCATCGCCGATGTGGCTTTGCTTGGTCGCGCCGATGATCGGGCTGGTGACGCCCGGCACCTGCAGCACCCACGCCAGCGCCACCTGCGCCATTGGCACGCCGCGCTCGCTGGCGATGGCCTCGACCGCGTCGATCACCTTGCGGTCGGCCTCCTCCGTGCGGCTGTAGAGCAGCGACTGGATACGGTCGGTTTCGGAACGCGCCGTGCTTTCGGCGTCAGCAGGCCGGGCGAGCTTGCCGCGGGCGAGCGGGCTCCATGGCATCACCGCAATTCCGTAGTCGCGGCACAGCGGCAGCATCTCGCGCTCTTCCTCGCGGTAGAGCAGGTTGACGTAATTCTGCATCGAGATGAATTTCTTCAGGCCCGCCTTGTCGGCGATGTGCAGCAGCTTCTGGAACTGCCACGCATGCATGCTGGAGGCGCCGAGGTAGCGGACCTTGCCGCTGCGCACGATGGCATCGAGCGTCTCGACGATCTCATCCATCGGGGTCAGCGGGTCGAGCCGGTGGATCTGGTAGAGGTCGATATAGTCGGTGCCGAGCCGGCGCAGGCTGTCGTCCACCGCATGCATCAACGCCTTGGCGGAGAGGCCTCCGGTGTTGGGCGCGTTGCGCCAGCGGAAATGCGCCTTGGTCGCGATCACGATTTCGTCGCGGCGGGCCATGTCCTTGAGGATTCGCCCGGTGATCTCCTCGCTCGTGCCTCCCGAATACATGTTGGCGGTGTCGAAGAAATTGATCCCGGCCTCGAGCGCCTGGCGGAAGAAGGGGCGGGCCTCGTTCTCGCCCAGTGTCCAGTCATGTCCCTCGGCGGCAGCATCGCCGAAGCTCATGCAGCCGAGGCACAGCCGCGAGACGGTGAGGCCCGAGCGGCCGAATTGGGCGTATTGCATGAAACCTCTCCTTGGGACGGGCCAAGACGTAACATTGCTGCGTCAGCGCGAACAAGTGCGAAGCGGACTTGCACATATAACGATATCTTTATATGCAGGTAGCGATGAAGCTCGAAGCCACCATGCGCGCTCTGGCGGACCAGACCCGGCTGCGGATCATGCAGCTGCTGGGCACGATGGAGCTTGCCGTGGGCGAGCTGGCGCAGGTTCTAGGACAAAGCCAGCCGCGTGTCTCTCGCCATGTCGCCATCCTGTGCGATGCCAGCCTCGCCGAGCGGCGACGCGAGGGCAGCTGGGTGTTCCTGCGTTCGCGGCTGGCCGATGCCGAGAGCGGTGCGCTGGGTGAGGCGGTGGCGCGCGTGCTGGTGGCAGCCGAGGCCGACGACGAGGAATTCGAGCGCCAATGTGCGCAGGACCGGCGCCACCTCGCGGCGATCCGGCAGGCGCGCGAGGCAGGCGCTGCCGATTGGTTCGCCGCCAATGCCGAGAGCTGGGACGAGCTGCGCCGCCTGCACACGCCGGACGATGCGGTGGAGCAGGCGCTGGTCGCGGCATTGGGCAAGGCCCCGCTCGGCGAGCTGCTCGACATCGGGACCGGCACCGGGCGCATGGCCGAACTGTTCGGCGCCAGCGCCGATCATATCGTCGCGCTCGACAAGAGCCTCGAGATGCTGCGCGTCGCCCGCGCCAAGTTGCAGCACCTGCCGCCCGACCGGGTCGAGCTGGTGCAGGGCGATTTCCTCGGCCTGCCCTTTGCCCATGCGCGCTTCGACACCGTGCTGCTGCACCAGGTGCTCCACTTCACCGCCGAGCCCGAGCGGGCGCTGGCCGAAGCGGCACGGGTGCTCAAACCCGGCGGCCGCATCGCCATCGTCGATTTCGCCGCCCACACCCGCGAGGAACTGCGCGAGCGGTACCAGCATGTCCGCCTCGGCTTTGCCGACAGGCAGATGCGCGAGCTGCTGCAGCATGCTGGTTTCACGCCTGCCAAGCCGATGGCGCTCGAGGGCGGCGAGCTGATCGTCAAGGTCTGGCTCGGCACCCGCGCCACGCAAACCATCCCCTCACCCCGCAAGGAACCGGCCTGATGAGCCCGACCGTCCAGCAGATGCGCGAGGGCCAGCTCGCGCTCGAGGCTCCCCTGTTCTCCGGCCTGCCGGGGGATATAGAGGTCAGCTTCGAATTCTTTCCGCCCAAGACCGAGAAGATGGGGGAAACGCTGTGGCAGAGCGTCGAAACGCTCAAGCCCCTCGGGCCGCGCTTCGCCTCGGTCACCTATGGCGCGGGCGGGACCACGCGCGAGCGCACCCACCAGCAGGTCGTGCGGATCCAGAACGAGGCGGGCATTCCGGCGGCGGCGCATCTTACCTGCGTGGGTGCGAGCCGCGAGGAAGTCGATGAAGTCGCGAGCCATTACTGGGCAGAGGGCATTCGGCACATTGTTGCCCTGCGCGGCGATGCGCCTGACGGTTCGGGCAAGTACACTCCGCATCCCGGCGGCTATGGCAATGCGGTGGAACTCATCGCCGGTCTCAAGCAGGTGGCCGATTTCGAGATCTCCGTGGCCGCTTACCCCGAAGTCCACCCGGACAGCCCCGATGCACAGGCCGATATCGACAACCTCAAGGCCAAGTTCGATGCCGGGGCGACGCGGGCGATTACCCAGTTCTTCTTCAACACCCGCTGCTTCTTCGATTTCCGCGACCGCGCTGCGGCGGCCGGGATCAAGGGCGAAATCGTTCCGGGGATCATGCCGGTGATAAGCTTCGCCGCTGTGCAGCGCATGTCGGGCCTGTGCGGAACGGCCATCCCTGGATGGATGGAAGGCCTGTTCGAGGGGCTCGACGAGCGCCCCGAGGCGCGCCAGCTGGTCAGCGCGACCATCGCTGCCGAGCTGTGTCGTCGCCTCTATGCCGGCGGCGTGCGCCAGTTCCACTTCTACACCCTCAACCGGGCCGAGTTAAGCTATGCCATCTGCCACATGCTCGGCATGCGGCCCAAGGGAGATGCCGCATGACCCCGCGCCAAAAATTGCAGGCCGAAGCCGCCAAGCGCGTGCTGGTGTTCGATGGCGCGTTCGGTACGCAGATCCAGAATCGCAAGTTGTCGGAAGAGGACTATGCCGGCGATCTAGGCCTCAAGTCCGACCAGAAGGGCAACAACGACATCCTCGCGCTGACGCGGCCCGATGTGATCGAGGACATCACCCGTGCCTATCTCGATGCCGGATCGGACGTGGTTTCGACCAACACCTTCTCCGCCAACCGCATCAGCCAGGCCGATTATGCGGCTGAAGGGCTGGTGGGCGACATCAACCGCGCCTCGGCCCGCATCGCACGCGAGCTGGCCGACCAATACGAGAAGCTCGACGGCAGGCTCCGCTTCGTCGCGGGCGCGATCGGGCCGACCAACAAGACCCTCTCGCTCAGCCCCGATGTCGAGGATCCCGGTTTCCGCGAGATCGACTTCGACGGGCTGGCCGACGTCTATCACGAACAGGCTGCCGCGCTCGTCGAGGGCGGGGTGGACTTCATCCTGATCGAGACGATCTTCGATACGCTCAACGCCAAGGCCGGCATCTTCGCGGTCAAGCGGCTGGAGCGCGAACTGGGCCGCGAAGTGCCGCTGATGCTGTCGATGACGCTGACCGACCTGTCTGGTCGCAACCTCTCCGGGCACACGGTCGAGGCCTTCTGGAACGCGGTGCGCCATGCGCAGCCCGTGACCATCGGGCTCAATTGCAGCTTCGGCGCGGAGCAGTTGCGCCCGCATGTCCAGCTGCTCTCGCGCATCGCCGATACGCTGATCCTGGCCTATCCCAATGCTGGGCTGCCCAACGAGCTCGGCGAATATGACGAGGCACCCGAGACGACCGCGGGGCTGGTGCGGCAATGGGCGGAGAACGAGCAGGTCAACATCCTCGGCGGCTGCTGCGGTTCCACCCCCGATCACATCGCCCGGATCGCCAATGCGGTGAAGGACCTCAGCCCCCGCCGCGTGCCCAGGGTCGCACGCGACATGCGGCTAGCGGGGCTCGAACCCTTTACGATTGCTGCCTGACATGACCGACACAGTTTCGACCGCCCGCTTCGTCAATATCGGCGAGCGCACCAACATCACCGGATCAGCGGCGTTCAAGAAGCTGATCATGGCGGACGACTATGCCGCCGCCGTGGAAGTCGCGCGGCAGCAGGTCGAGAACGGCGCGCAGGTGATCGACGTCAACATGGACGAGGGCCTGCTCGATGCGGTCCACGCCATGACGACCTTCCTCAAGCTGATCGCTGCCGAACCTGACATCGCCCGGGTGCCGGTGATGATCGACAGCTCCAAATGGGAGGTGATCGAGGCGGGCCTGAAATGTGTTTCGGGCAAGCCGATCGTCAATTCGATCAGCATGAAGGAAGGCGAGGAGCCGTTCCTCGAACATGCCCGCAAGTGCATGGACTATGGCGCGGCGGTGGTCGTGATGGCCTTCGACGAAACGGGCCAAGCCGATACCAGAGCGCGCAAGGTCGAGATCTGCCAGCGTGCCTATGCGCTGCTGACCGGCATCGGCTTCCCGCCTGAGGACATAATCTTCGATCCCAATATCTTCGCTGTCGCGACGGGGATCGAGGAGCACGACCGCTATGGCCTCGATTTCATCGAAGCGGTGCAGGAGATCAAGGCCGCGTGCCCCTATGCGCGCACCAGCGGTGGACTCTCCAACCTCAGCTTCAGCTTCCGCGGCAACGAGACCGTGCGCCGGGCGATGCATTCGGTGTTTCTCTATCACGCCATCCCCGCCGGGCTCGACATGGCCATCGTCAATGCGGGCCAGCTCGATATCTACGACGATATCGAACCGGCGCTGCGCGAGGCGACAGAGGACGTGATCCTGATGCGCCGCCCGGACGCTACCGAGCGGCTGATCGCATTGGCCGAAAGCTACAAGGGCAAGGACGCCAGGGCCGAGAAGGAGGCCGAGGAATGGCGCGGCTGGCCGGTCGAGCGGCGGCTGGAACATGCGCTGGTCAAGGGCATCGACGCGCATGTCGTCGACGATACGGAGGAACTGCGCGCTGCAACGGCCGGGCGCGGTGGTCGCCCGATCGAGGTCATCGAAGGCCCGCTGATGGACGGCATGAACGTTGTCGGCGACCTGTTCGGCAGCGGCAAGATGTTCCTGCCGCAAGTGGTCAAATCTGCCCGGGTGATGAAGAAGGCGGTCGCCCATCTCATCCCCTTCATCGAGGCGGAGAAAGACCTGCTGCCCGAGGAGGACCGCAAGGCCAAGGGCAAGATCATCATGGCCACCGTGAAGGGCGACGTCCACGATATCGGCAAGAACATCGTCGGCGTGGTGCTGCAGTGCAACGGCTACGACGTCGTCGATCTGGGCGTGATGGTTCCCTGGCAGGACATCCTCAAGGCCGCGAACGAGAACCAGGCCGACATGATCGGGCTGTCGGGCCTTATCACCCCCTCGCTCGACGAGATGGTCACGGTGGCCGAGGAAATGCAGCGCGCGGGGATGACCATGCCGCTGCTGATCGGCGGGGCCACCACCAGCAAGGTCCACACCGCGCTGCGGATCGATCCCGCCTACGAAGGCCCGGTGATCCATGTGCTCGACGCCAGCCGCGCGGTCGGCGTCGCCAGCCGCTTGCTGAGCGACACCCAGCGCGACGAATTCGTCGAAACCACCGCCGCCGACTACCAGCATGTCCGCGACGTGCGCGAAGGCAAGGGGCAGAGCGAGCTGTTCACGCTCGACGAAGCGCGGGCCAATTTCTACGACGCCTATCTGAGCGACAAGGCCGCCCCGCCGGAGCAACCCGGCGTGCATGTGTTCGACGACTGGTCATTGGCAGACCTGCGCGAATGCATCGACTGGACCCCGTTCTTCCGCGCCTGGGAACTGCACGGCACCTATCCGCGCATCCTCGACGACGAGGTGGTGGGCGAAAGCGCGCGCAGCCTGTTTGCCGATGCGCAGGCGATGCTTGACCGGAGCGTCGCGGAGAAGTGGCTCACTGCCAAGGGCGTGTGCGGCTTCTGGCCCTGCGCGCGGGACGGCGACGATGTCACGATCCACCTGCCCGAGCAGGAGGAGCACGTGGTGCTCCCGTTCCTGCGCCAGCAGGTCAAGAAGAGCCGCGACCGGGCCAATTTCTGCCTCGCCGACTTCATCGATCCGGCGGGTGACTGGATCGGCGGCTTTGCTGTGGGCATCCACGGCATCGAACCGCATATCGCCCGCTTCCAGGCAGACAAGGACGATTACTCGGATATCCTGCTCAAGGCGCTGGCCGACCGTTTTGCCGAAGCCTTTGCCGAGCGGCTGCACCAGCATGTCCGCACCACGCTGTGGGGCTATGCCCCGGGCGAGCAGCTGACCAATGAAGCGCTGATCAAGGAGCAGTATCGCGGTATCCGCCCTGCGCCGGGCTATCCGGCCTGCCCCGATCACAGCCTCAAGCCGATCCTGTTCGACCTGCTCGATGCGCCGAAAAACGCCGGGCTGACGCTGACCGAAAGCTTCGCCATGTGGCCGACATCGGCCGTCAGCGGGTTCTATTTCGCGCACCCTGAGAGCCAGTATTTCGGCGTCGCCCGCATCGGCCGAGACCAGCTCGAGGACTATGCCAATCGGCGCGGTGTCAGCGTGGAACAGGCCGAACGCTGGCTGCGGCCCAATCTCGACTAGGCGTGGATCAGGCTTCCAGTTCGCGCAAGCTGCGCCCGCGGGTCTCGCGGCCCGCCCAGGCGATCAGCGCCGCCGAAACCCCCATGGGTGCCAGCAAGGCCACGGCTGCGCCGCCCAACGTCGGGATCAGGCCCATCAAGGCAAAACCCTGTACGGCCACGCCGCCGAACTTGCTCGCCCCTGCCACCAACCCGGTCGCCCGCCCGCGGACACCCAGCGGGTAGTTCTCCGCCGTATACGGCAGCAGCACGGCGATCATCCCGTTGGTGCCGACGATCAACGTGGCGATCACCGCGATCAGCACCGGCGGCGATGCCAGCACAGGCGCCGGCAGCAGCGCGCCGACGAGCCCGGCCAGCGTCAGCAGCACCGTGCCGACCAGCGTCCACTTGCTGCTCCAGCGGCTGTATAGCCAAGCGGCCAGCACGATCGTCGGCAGGGCTAGCAATGCCGAGCTGGCAAGGATACCGCTGGCTAGCTCGGCGCTGTAACCGCGTTCCTGCAGATCGCTCGGCAGCCACAGCAGCAGCCCGAAATTGACGAAGCTCCAGGCCAGCGCCGCAATTGAGAGGGCAGCGGTCAATCGGCCGTGACGGTGATGCGCGATATCGGCATCAGCTGGTGCATCGACCCGGGGCCGGGGAACGATACCGAATCGCTGCTGCATCTGAGCCAGTTCCGCATCGCGGCCCTGTTCGGCCAGGAAGCGCGGCGATTCCGGGATCAAACGGGCCAGCGCCAGGAGCAGCAGCGCGCTCGGAAAGCCTTGCAGCCACAGCACCCGCCAGCCGAATTGGGGCTCGAAGGCGTGGGCGGCCGCGCTCGCCGCCAGGTAGCCGCCGATCAGCCCCGTCCCGCCAACCAGCACCAGCACCCAGGATCGATGGCGCGGCGGCATGACCTCTGCCAGCAGCGTATAGACTACCGGCAACATGCCCCCGGCCGAACAGCCCATCAGGAAGCACATGACTAGGTTCCACTCGAACGAGGGCATGGCCCCGCAGATGGCGGTCGAGGCGAACAGGATGGTCGAGAGCAGGATCGATACGCGGCGGCCGTAGACGTCGGCCAGCCAGCCCCAAACGAACGAGCCGACCGTTGTCCCCGTCAGCGCAACCAGCGGGAGCAAGGCGGCTGTCGACGGGTCGATGCCATACTCGTTGCGCAGTCCCGGCAGCACAAATCCAAGCGTGGCAGGCTTCATTACATCGATGACGAGGCCGAGCGTCAGCACCGCAAGAACCCCCGCGTGCCACCGGTTGAGCTGGGTCGTATCGGGCGCCTCGTAACTGGTACCGGCCTCGCTGCCATGGGGCGCACGATGCCTCGGCAGCGCGCCCCAGCAAGCCAGCGGCACACCCAGCAGGATCAGCGCCATACCCAGATGCATCCAAGGGTCCATCGGCATGCCGACCAGCCGGTTGCCCATCATGTGGTGCGCGTGAACCAGCATCGGCAGATGGAGCACGATGCCCGCACTGATGGCGGCACATCCGGCCCAGAACCAGATCGCCCGCTCACCGACAATGGAGTGCCGCGCAGGCGCCGTGGTCGTTGTCATATCGGCCCTCTAGCGGCACACCTTTCGCTGCGCAATTTCTTCGCTATCGACACGGCTGTGCGATTGACGCAGCGATTGCAATCGCCCATGCGCAAATCGTCTTCCGGCAGGAGCGATTCTGCCGGACGGACCAGCGGGAGAGACCTTGCCTTTCGGGCAGGGCGCCGAAGGAGCAACCGCCCCGGAATCTCTCAGGCCAAAGGACCGCTGGACCGGCTGACACTCTGGAAAGCGTTGCTGCCAAGCGTAGCGGCCACCGAAGGAAGAAGTGCGGCGTTCGCGCGGCATGAAGCTCTCAGGTTTCCCGACAGAGGGGGCGGTGCGGTGTCTCGATCCCGGGATGGCGCTGGTTCGGGGACTGTAATGAGCGATATCGATATCGATTCCGACGATGAAGTGATCGAGCCGGGCAAGCTGCCGCTCGATGCCTGGCACCGCGCGCAAGGCGCGCGAATGGTGCCCTTCGCCGGCTATGAAATGCCGATCCAGTATGAAGGGATTGTCGCCGAGCACGAATGGACCCGCACGAGCGCAGGCTTGTTCGACGTCAGCCACATGGGCCAGCTGCTGCTGTCGGGGCCGGATCTCGATGCGGCGGTCGAGGCGGTGCTGCCGATCGACCTTTCAACGCTGAAGCTCGGCCAGCAGCGCTACTCGCTGCTGCTTGACGAGGACGGCGGCGTGCTCGACGACCTGATGGTCTCGCGCTGGCCCGAGGCGCTCTACCTCGTCGTCAACGGTGCGACCAAGTGGGACGATATCGGCCATCTGCGCGAGTTTCTGCCCGACGAGATCACCCTCAACCATCTGGACGATCGCGCCCTGCTGGCGCTGCAGGGGCCCAAGGCGGCGGACGCGCTGGCGCGCCATGCCGAGGGGGAATATCCGCTCTCGGTGCTGACCTTCATGAAGTTTGGCCGCTTTACCATCGCCGGGCACGATGTGACCATCGCCCGCGCTGGCTACACCGGCGAGGACGGGTTCGAGATTTCGCTGCCCGCAGAGGCGGCCGAGGAGATCGCCACGCTGCTGTGCGGCGAGCCTGAAGTGAAGCCCATCGGACTGGGCGCGCGCGATAGTCTGCGGCTGGAGGCGGGTCTGCCGTTATACGGCCACGATCTTTCGCCCGAGACGTCACCGATCGAGGCGGGGCTCATCTTCGGGATCAACAAGCGCCGCCGGACCGAAGGCGGCTATCCAGGGGCAGAGCGAATCAACCGCGAGATCGCGGAAGGCACGGCGCGCAAATGGGTCGGCCTCAAGGTCGAGGGCCGCATGCCCGCGCGCGAAGGCGCAGAGGTCTATGCGGGCGAGGCCAAGGTCGGTATCGTCACCAGCGGCGGCTTTTCGCCCTCGCTCGGCTATCCCATCGCCATGGCCACTATCGCGAGCGAACACGCCGCACCGGGCACCGCGCTGGAAATCGAAGTCAGGAACAAGCGTCTCGCCGCCACGGTGGTGCCGACGCCGTTCGTACCCCACCGCTACTATCGAGGGAGCAAGTAGGCATGGCCCGTTATTTCACCGACGAACACGAATGGATCGACCTTGAAGGCGATCTCGCCACGGTCGGCATCACCGATTACGCGCAGGGCCAGCTGGGCGATATCGTCTTCGTCGAACTGCCCGAAGTCGGCACCACGGTCGAAAAGGGCGGCGAGGCTGCCGTGGTCGAAAGCGTCAAGGCCGCGAGCGACGTCTACGCCCCGATCACCGGCGAAGTGATGGAAGCCAACGCCGCGCTCGAGGAAGATCCGGCGCTGGTGAATACCTCGCCCGAAGAGGACGGCTGGTTCTTCCGCATGACCGTGGCCGACAAGGCCGAGCTCGAAGGGCTGATGGACGCCAAGGCCTACAAGGCGTTCTGCGACGAGCTTTGATGCGCGGGGGTGCTCTTTCTCTGGTGGCACTTTTGGGGGCATGCCAAACCACTGATCTCGGCCTGACTGCGCGCGCACTTACGGTTCCCAGTCTGCTTGCTCGTTTTGAGGTATTGGACGGGCAAGAAATCTGGGTGCGCGGTTGGGTAGGCGGATGCGAGATTGAATATCAAGTCTGCGGTCTTTTTGCGCATAGATCACAAGCTAAAAGAGGCGTTATCAATAATTCGGCTCATGCAATCAAAACAGACAAGGGTGTTCATTTGCCAGAAGAAGGTAAAATACTTTTGAAAGCGAAGGTTGTTGTGACATGTAGGAATGACAAAAACACAATATGTGTTGATCGAGTTGGCTATTTGGAACCAATAATAGTCAAATTTGAGGGAATTTAGATGCGTTACCTACCCCTGACCGATACCGACCGCGGCGGCCTACAAGGCGTTCTGCGACGAGCTGTAATGCGGGACGGGGTGGTTCTCCTTGCCTCTTTGGCGCTTGCCGGGTGCATCGCGCCGGGTCGGGCTGAAAATACCTTTACCGTTTCCGAAGTCGTCGACCATTCTTCAGAGCTGGAAGGGCAACGTATCAACGTCATCGGCACCCTCTCTGATTGCCAACCGCTTAGCTGTAGTTTGAGGGCTGCTGATGGCTATTGGCTGAGCATCGGTAAGTCGGATGAGTTTGATTACGCAGCCGAACGGTTCCGTGGCCAAGAAGTTGTCGTCGCAGCGACATTCACCGGGAAGTGCGTAAGCGATCCCAAAGCAGAAATTATCGCCGTTTGTACTGATCGGTCAGAAACCTTGGCTGATCCGAAGATCCTGGGACTGGCATCACTGTTTAGGAAGTGACCAAGCTATCATGCGTTACCTACCCCTGACCGATACCGACCGTGGCGATATGCTCGCCAAAATCGGCGCGTCCTCGATCGACGACCTGTTCGTCGACGTGCCCGAGGAAGCGCGCCTCAGCGGCCCCATCGCTGGCCTGCCGATGCACGCCAGCGAGATGGCGGTCGAGAAGCACATGCGCGCGCTCAGCAAGAAGAACCTTGCCGCCGCCGATGCGCCGTTCTTCCTCGGGGCAGGGGCCTATCGCCACCATGTCCCGGCAACGGTCGATCATATCATCCAGCGCGGCGAGTTCCTGACCGCCTACACGCCCTACCAGCCGGAAATCGCCCAGGGCACGCTGCAGATGTTGTTCGAGTTCCAGACGCAGGTCGCGCGGCTCTATGGCTGCGAAGTCGCCAATGCCTCGATGTACGACGGCTCGACCGCGTGCTGGGAAGCGGTGGCGATGGCGAGCCGGGTGACCAAGCGCAACCGCGTCGTTCTGTCGGGCGCGCTTCACCCCCACTATGCCGAGGTCGTCAGGACCATGGCCAAGTTCACCAAGGACGAGATTGCCGACGCGCAGCCTTCGATCCAGCCCGAGGCCGACCTCAAAGGCCTGATCGCGCGGATCGACGAGACGACCAGCTGCGTTGTGGTGCAATATCCCGATATCCTCGGCCGCATCTCCGACCTTTCGGCGGTGGCCGAAGCGGCGCATGCCAATGGCGCGCTGCTGATTGCCGTCAACACCGAACCGGTCGCCCTGGGCGCGATCAAGTCGCCCGGCGAGCTGGGTGCGGATATCGTCGTCGGCGAGGGCCAGTCGATCGGGGTCGGCCTGCAATTCGGCGGGCCCTACCTCGGCCTGTTCGCGGTGCGTGACAAGAAGCATGTGCGCCAGATGCCGGGGCGGCTGTGCGGCGAGACCGTCGATGCCGAGGGCAAGCGCGGCTTCGTCCTCACCCTCTCGACTCGGGAGCAGCATATCCGCCGCGAGAAGGCGACCAGCAACATCTGCACCAACTCCGGCCTGTGCGCGCTGGCCTTCAGCGTCCACATGTCGCTGCTGGGCGAGAAGGGCTTGCGGCAACTGGCGGCGGAGAACCATCGCCTGGCCTGCCTCACCGCCGATCGCTTGGCAAAGGTGCCCGGGGTGAAGGTGCTCAACGCCAGCTTCTTCAACGAATTCACGGTGACGCTGGGGCAGGATGCTCGCGCAGTCGTGCGCAAGCTGGCCGACAAGGGCGTGCTCGCTGGCGTGTCGCTCGGGCGGTTGTTCCCCGGTGTCGACGGGCTGGCGGAAGCGCTGGTCGTCGCCACCACCGAAACCACCACCGAGGAGGATATCGAAGCCCTCGGTGCAGCTCTTGAGGAGGTGCTGGCATGAACGCTCCCAACGCATCCGGGTGGAAGCCCGAAATGACCCCGGCCAGCTCTGACGGCATGCACTCCGGCCCGGCGACGACCACCGGCAACCGCGCGCTGATGCTGGAAGAGCCGCTGCTGTTCGAAATCGGCCATGCCGACGAGACCGGCGTCGACCTGCCCGAAATCCAGCCCGGCCCGAACCGTCTCGGCGGGTTCGAGCGAACGGAAACGATCGGCCTCATGGGCCTGCACGAGCCTGAGGCGGTGCGGCACTACACCCGCCTCAGCCGCCAGAACTATGCCATAGATCTGGGCCTGTTCCCGCTCGGCAGTTGCACCATGAAGCACAACCCGCGCCTCAACGAGAAGGTCGCGCGGATGCCCGGCTTTGCCGATGTCCACCCGCTCCAGCCGGTCTCGACCGTGCAGGGCGCGCTGGAGGTGATGAACGAGCTGGCGCACTGGCTGATCGAGCTGACCGGCATGCATGGCGTGGCGATGAGCCCCAAGGCCGGGGCTCACGGCGAGCTGTGCGGCATCCTGTGCATCCGCGCCGCGCTCGAAGCGCGCGGCGATGCCCGCGAGGTCATCCTCGTCCCTGAAAGTGCGCATGGCACCAATCCTGCCACCGCTGCCTTCGCTGGCTACCGTGTTGAGGATATCCCTGCCACGCCCGAAGGCCGCGTGGACCTGGAAGCCCTGAAGGCCCGGCTGGGCCCCGATGTCGCCGGGGTAATGATCACAAACCCCAACACCTGCGGCCTGTTCGAACGCGACCTCAAGGCGATTTCCGACGCGGTCCATGCCGTCGGCGGCTTCGTCTATTGCGACGGGGCGAATTTCAACGCCATTGTCGGCAAGGTGCGCCCGGGCGATCTCGGCGTCGATGCCATGCACATCAATTTGCACAAGACCTTCTCCACCCCGCATGGCGGAGGCGGCCCGGGTTCCGGCCCGGTGGTACTCAGCGAAGCGCTCAGCCCGTTCGGCCCGCTGCCCTATACCGCGCGGACCAAGGACGGCGTGGTGCATCTGGTCGAGGAAGAGCAAGCCGATGCCTTTGCGCGTGAGCACTTTGGCAGGCCGCTACAGTCGTTCGGCCGCATGACTGCCTTCCATGGACAGATGGGCATGTTCACCCGCGCGCTCGCCTATATCCTCAGCCACGGAGCAGACGGATTGCGGCAGGTAGCGGAAGACGCGGTGCTCAACGCCAACTACATCCTGCGCAGTCTCGAGGACGTACTCGACGCGCCTTTCGCCGCCAGTGGGCCTTGCATGCATGAGGCGCTGTTCAGCGATCGCGGGTTCGAGAACGGCCTCTCCACGCTCGACCTGGCCAAGGGAATGATCGACGAAGGGTACCACCCGATGACGGTCTATTTCCCGCTGGTGGTGCACGGCGCCATGCTGGTCGAACCGACCGAGACCGAGAGCAAGGCCGCGCTCGACCAGTTCATCGGTGCCTTCCGCAGTGTGGCAGAGCGGGCCAGGGCCGGCGACGAGAGCCTGAAGCAGGCGCCCTATTATGCCCCGCGTCGCCGCCTCGACGAGACAGCCGCAGCACGCAAGCCGGTGCTGGCGTGGAGCGAGGGCGAATAGGCTATTGGGCCGGCGGGGATTACTCCGCCGGCCTCTTCTCTTCCCCGTCGAATTCGATGCTGATCCTGGCCTGGTCGAGGATCGCGACCCAGAAGCCGATCACCGCCAATGCGCTGGCGCCGAGCATGCACAGCGCTGCGCCTTTGAGGCCTTGCCAGCCCATTGCGGTCTCCAGCACGGCGAAAGCAATCGCCATCGGCACCGCGCGGACAAGGAAGGCCGTCCCGGCGCGCCCGGCGCTGACGAGCAGCGATTCAAGGCTCGCCCCGACCAGCTCAACCGCGCCGCCGACGGCGAGGATGACCATGGCCCAGTAAACGATGCGGAATTCCTCGCCCGCGATCAGCACCAGCGCCTCGCGTCCGACGAAGATCGCGACCAGCACCGCCAAGGCACCTCCAATCAGCGCGATATTGGCCATCCGCCGGGCAATCTGCAGCGCGCGGTCCTGCGCATGGACCAGTTCGGGATAGATCGCCTTGGACACGGTCTGCGCCAGCTGCACCAGCGCCTGGCCCAGCTGGCTGGCGACGCGGAATCCCCCGGCAAAGGCCTCGCCGCCGATGGCTCCGACGAGCAGGATCATGACCTGCTTGCCCGCGACCTGCAGGCTACCAAGGGCGTTGGTGGAGAGCACAAACCGCCACGCGCCGGGATTGGCGCGGGGGATGGTGGTGAGGCTGACTTGGCTGAAATCGGGCTTGTGTCCTTTCAGCGCGGCGATCCACAAGGAGATCGAAACCGCCACCTCCGCCGCTGCCCAGGCGAGGATGAAGCCGGTCACGGTGGGCATGAACAACCATGCCAGAATGGCCCCGGTGACGCGCACAATCGGTTGAACCGCCTCTGCTGTGGTCGCCCTGCGATACTCGAATCGCAGCCGCAGCAAGCCTGTCGGGGTCGAGCGGATCGAGAGCAGCGAAATGGCGCAATAGCCGAAGGCGACCCACAGCAGTTCCTCCGGCAAGGGCAGCCACAGCGGGGCGCTGGCAACCAGGCCTGCCGCGACAAGGGTGCCGACTGTGGCCGACAGCAGATCGAGCGCGACGGCGAAGCCTGCCGCACGGGCCGGACCGTCGGCCCCGGCACCCCAGCGCACCACGAACTGCCAGGTCTGGAAATTGACCAGGCCGGTGACCGTCTGGCCGAGCGCCACGATGATGGCGAAATGCCCGAATTCGGCCAGGCCCAGCGTCCGTGTCGCCAGCGCGAGGTAGACCAGACTCAAGACCGCGTTGAGGCCGCGCCCGCCGAGCAGCCAGCCCATGTTCTGGAAGATACGCCGCATAGCCCGCTTCCGCTCAGCCGCGCGGCTCGGCAAACGGACTAGCGGACTTGATCGGGAGGGCTTGCCTGGTCATTGAGCGGCTTCCTATCGTAAGTTTGCCGCGAGGCAAGCGCGGTTAGCTTTACACCGGAAACATCGTTTCACAGATGCGTATCATTTTTAGCCGCAAGGGGTTCGACAGCGCCGCAGGTGGGGGCGCTTCGCCGATAGTCAATGGCCGCCCGGTCACCCTGCCCATCCCCAGCGGTGGCTGGTCGCAGACCAGCTATGCGGATCTGGGGCTGGGCAATGCTGTCGAGCACGCCAGCCGGGGCAAGGTTCGGGCAGACGATCCTTGCCACCATGACCCGATGTTCCTGCCCGATGGCACCTGCCTGTTCGGCCAGTGCGGCGCGGCACAGACGCATCTTGCCAATCAGGGCGTTCGCAAAGGCGACGTGTTCCTGTTCTTCGGCCTGTTCCGCGAAGAGGCCAGGGGCGAGCCGCACCATCGGATCTTCGGTTATTTGCGGATCGAGGAGATCATCGACCTTGCCCGCTGCGACGGCCGGCGGCGCGCCGAATTATCGGCGCTCGGCCATCCCCATGCGCTGGGGATGCACGCTTCCAACGATGTCATCTACCGCGGCGAGGGACGCACCGCATCGCGTGCTAGCGACCAGCTTCGGCTGACGGTGCCGGATGGTCCGCCCAGCCTGTGGCAACGCCCCGCCTGGCTCCGGCGCGGCGAGCTTACCTACCATGACCGCACCGACCGTTGGCTCTCCGACGGGCGACTGCAAAGCGTCGCCAGGGGACAGGAGTTCGTCGCTCCGCTCGGAAGGCGCGAGGCGCCACGGGTGTGGCTGAACAGGGTGATCGACGAGATTTGCGTCAAAGCGGGGGATAGTCGCGTCGAACCCTGAGTTAATACTGTCAATCGAGGGATGGAATGGTTACAGACTGAGCTGCACCGCGGCTGCCTCGCGCCCTTCAGGTCGCCCACCCCAAGCGCAGTTGCAGTCGCGGTGCAACCATTCCCCAATCACAAAATCTTGATGATGGCCGAGAAATCGAGCCCGCCGTGGCCTGCACCGGCGAAGTCCTCGTAAATCGAGGTCGCCCGTGCCCCCATCGGCGTCGCCGCACCGGAGGATTCTGCTGCCTCCATCGCCAGCCGCAGGTCCTTGAGCATCAGTGCGGTGGCAAAACCGCCCTCATAGTCATTGTCGGCCGGGGTTGCCGGGCCCACGCCGGGGACCGGGCAATAGCTCGTCATGGACCAGCACTGGCCGCTGGAGACAGACGAAATGTCGTAGAACGTCTGCGCATCGAGCCCGAGCTTCTGGGCCATGGCAAAGGCCTCGCAGGTGCCTATCATATGGATGCCGAGCAGCATGTTGTTGCAGATCTTGGCCGCCTGCCCGTTGCCCGCCGCCCCGGCGTGGATGACCGCCTTACCCATGGCTTCGAGGATCGGCTTGGCGCGCCCGAATGCGGCGTCGGTTCCACCGACCATGAAGGTGAGCGTGCCGCCATTGGCCGCCGCGATCCCGCCGCTGACAGGGGCATCGACCATGTCGTAACCTGCACCTTCGGCGGCCGCGATAACTTCGCGCGCGGTGGCGACGTCGATGGTCGAACAATCGAGCAGGATCGCACCGGTCGGTGCGTGACCGATCACTTCGCTGGTGTAGACGCCTTTGACGATCTGGCCGTTGGGCAGCATCGAGACGACTGCATCGACCCCTTGCACCGCTTCCGTGGCACTGTCGAATGTGGCGCAGCCCGCTTGCTGCGCCTTGGCCACTGCGCTCTCGCTGAGGTCGAAGGCGCGAACGTCATGGCCTGCCTTCACAAGGTTGGCGGCCATTCCGCCGCCCATATTGCCGAGGCCGATAAAGGCGATTTTCATGTCACTCTCCTCTTGAGCCCTCTCCCCTTCAGGGGAGAGGGTTGGGAGAGGGGGCGAGCGCAGCGAGCTTTCGCGCCACTGGCCCCTCTCCTTCCGCGCCTTCGGCGCTCCCTCCTCTCCCCTGAAGGGGAGAGGGAAAGATGGCTACCGCCCCTTCCACACGCCTTCGCGCTTCTCGATGAAGGCGGCCATGCCTTCGGTCTTGTCCTCGCTGGCGGTCAGAATCTGGAACAGGCGGCGTTCGTGGAGCAGGCCCTGGTCCAGCGTCATCTCATAGGCCGCGTTGACCATTTCCTTGTTCGCGATCGCGGCCATCGGCGGCATCGATGCGATGAGGGCAGCGGTCTTCTTCGCTTCGGTCATCAGTTCGGCATGGGGCACGACGCGGGCGACGAGATTGCTGCGCTCGGCTTCCTCCGCGCCCATCATGCGGCCGGTCAGGCACATCTCCATCGCCTTGGCCTTGCCCACGGCGCGGGTCAGCCGCTGGCTGCCGCCCATGCCGGGAGCGACTCCCAGCTTGATCTCGGGCTGGCCGAACTTGGCATTGTCGCTGGCGATGATGAAATCGGCCATCATGGCGAGCTCGCAGCCGCCGCCCAGGGCAAAGCCGTTGACGGCCGCGATCCACGGCTTGCGCGTGGTCTTGACCAGATGGCTGGTCCAGCGGGCGAAGAAATCCTGCAGGAAGAAGTCAGCCGCCGCCTTGTCCGCCATCTCCTTGATGTCGGCCCCGGCGGCGAACGCCTTGTCGCCGCTGCCGGTCAGGATCGCGCAACGCTGGCTGTCGTCGGCCTGATAGGCGGCGAAAGCGTCGATCAGTTCCTCCAGCACCACGCTCGACAGCGCATTCAACGCCTGCGGCCGGTTGAGCGTGATGATCGTCACGGCACCGTCGGTTTCGGTGAGGATCGTTTCGTAAGCCATTCTTTACTCCGTCACCCCAGCGAAGGCCGGGGTCGTTTCAGATCATGTCCGACCAGGCGGACAGCGATCCCAGCCTTCGCTGGGATGACGACTACTGCAGCGGCACCCATTCTTCCTCGGCGGGAAGCGGCGCGAAAATGCTGTCGAGCAGTTCGTCAGTCACGCCTTCGGGTGTCGCCGGGTCCCATTTGGGGTCGCCGGTCTTGTCGACGATCACCGCGCGGACGCCCTCGGCAAAGTCGGGGCGGACCAGCACGCGGCTGGCGATGCGATATTCCATTCGCATGTTGTCGGCGAAATCGGTCAGCTGCGCGCTTGTCGCCAGTTGACGCAAGGCGACCTTGCAGGTCTGCGGGCTCTTGGTGCCCAGCGTATCGCGCTCGGTCCGGGCCCAGTCGCTGTCGTCCTTTTCCAGCGCGAGGAGAATGTCCTCATAGCGATCGGAGGCGAACAGCTTGGCGATTTTGTCGGCATTGCCTTCGATCCGGGCCTTGGGCGGGGTGCCGACCGGCTCGGAAAGGATGCCGGAGATGCGGTCCGGATGCTCGACGATGCGGGCCTTGATCTCGGCCAGCATCTCGCTCGGCACGTAATGGGTCGCGAGGCCGGTCCACAGGCATTCCGCTCCGTCGAGTCGCGCGCCGGTCAGGGCGAGGAATTGCCCCAGACGCCCGCCGAGCCGGGAAAGATACCAGCCGCCGCCGACATCGGGGAACAGACCGATGCCAGTTTCGGGCATGGCAAAGCGGGTGTGTTCGGTTGCGACGCGGAATTTGCACGGCTGCGAAATGCCCACGCCGCCGCCCATGGTGATGCCGTCCATGAAGGCCACGATGGGCTTGGCATAGGTGAACATCTGGTGGTTGAGCTGGTACTCGTCGTGGAAGAACCGGCGCCCGCTCGCGCCGCCATCGTTGAGGGCCGAGCTGCGCAGGAAAGCGATATCTCCCCCGGCGCAGAAACCGCGCCCTTCGGAATGGTCGAGGATGACCGCTTCGACTTCGTCGTCATCGGCCCAGGCCGTCAGCGCCGCGCTCATGGCGTGACACATCTCCAGCGTCAGCGCGTGCAGTGCCTTGGGCCGGTTGAGGCTGATATGGCCGACGCGGCCGTGTTTGTGGATCAGGACGTCTTCGGTCATGCCGCCTTGCTCGGTTGGATCAGGTCCCAGCGATTCCCCCATGGATCGCTGAAGACTCCCACTGTGCCATAGGATTCGTGGCGCGGGCCATCGCTAAATGCCACGCCATGTTCGATCAGCCGCGCATGGGCAGCGGCGAAATCTTCGGTGTTGAGAAACCAGCCCACGCGCCCGCCGGTCTGGCTGCCCACGGCAGCACGCTGTGCGTCATTGGCCGCGCGGGCGAGCAGCAGCTTGCCGCCGCCATCGCCGCTGACCACGACCCAGCGCTTGCCGCCGCCCATGTCGCTGTCTTCCTCCAGCGTGAAGCCCAGCGCGCCGGTGAAGAAGGCGATGGCCTCGTCATAGTCCGGCACCACCAGCGCGGTCATCGCGAGGCAGGTTCTTGGGGGGCAGGTCATTGCCGCAGCAGGTCCCGCCCGACGATCATCCGCATCACCTGGTTGGTGCCTTCGAGGATCGAATGGACCCTGAGGTCGCGCCAGAAGCGTTCGATCGGATAATCCTTGAGATAGCCATAGCCGCCGAACAGCTGCAGCGCGTCGTTGACGATCTTGCTCCCGCTGTCGGTCGCCAGCCGCTTGGCCATGGCGGAGAAGCGGCTCTTGTCGGGCGCGCCGTCGGTGACCTTGGCAGCGGCGAGATAGAGCAGGGCGCGGGCCGCCTCCAGCTCGGTCGCCATGTCGGCCAGCATGAACTGGGTGTTCTGGAAATCGGCCACCGGCTGGCCGAACTGCTGGCGCTCCTTGGTGTAGGCGATGGCTTCGTCGAGGCAGCGCTGCGCCCCGCCGAGCGAACAGGCGCCGATATTGAGCCGTCCGCCATCGAGCCCCATCATGGCGAAGCGGAAGCCTTCGCCTTCGTCGCCGACACGGTTGGCGACCGGCACCCGCGCGTCCTCGAAGATCAGCTGCGCGGTGGGGGAGGCGTTCCAGCCGAGCTTGCGCTCGGGCGCTCCAAAGCTGACGCCAGGGGTGTCCTTGTCCACCACCAGGCAGGTGATGCCTTTCGACTTGTGGTCGCCGGTGCGGACCATGCAGACATAGACGTCGTTGACGCCGCTGCCCGAAATGAACTGCTTGGTGCCGTTGAGCACATAGTGGTCGCCGTCCAGCTTTGCGCTGGTCTTGAGCGCCGCCGCATCGGAGCCGCTGCCCGGCTCGGTCAGGGCATAGCTGGCGATCTTCTCCATGGTGACGAGGTCGGGCAGGTACTTCGCCTTGACCTCGGCCCCGCCGAAAGCGTCGATCATCCACGCGGCCATATTGTGGATCGAGATAAAGGCGCTGGTCGCGGGGCAGCCATAGGCCATCGCCTCCATGATCAGCGCCGCCTCCAGCCGGCCGAGGCCGATGCCGCCGCTTTCCTCGCTGACGTAGATCGCGCCGAAGCCGAGTTCGGCGGTCTGCTTGATCACGTCGCGCGGGAAGTGGTGCTGCTCGTCCCATTCGGCGGCGAAGGGGGTGATGTTGTCGGCAGTGAACCGCTGCGCCATTTCCTGGATCGCGAGCTGGTCGTCGGTGAGCTGGAATTGTCCGGTCATGACCTTGGCTCTAGCGCCGCAAAAAGGGCGAGGGAAGGGCTGTGCGGTCTAGTCCGGAACGATTGCTTCGGCCTCGATTTCGACTTTCCATTCCGGTCGGCAAAGCCATGCCACGCCTAGCATTGTTGCGGCCGGCGCGGCCTCGCCGAAAAAGCGCGCATGGACCGCGCCGACGGCGTCCTGATCGGATGAGTCGGTCAGCAGCATTCGCGTGCGCACCACATTCGCCGCGGTGCCGCCCAGCTGCTCTATGGCCCGCACGATCAGTGTGCAGCACCGCGCAGCCTGATCGGCGGCATCGCCACGGGTTGTGGAACCGTCATCCTCGATCGGTCCTGTTCCGGCAACCACGATCCGGTTGCCCTCGCGAACCGCGCGGGAAAAGCCGAACTGTTCCTCATAGGGCGAGCCGGATTTGGCACGCTGGCGCATCGTCAGCCGCAGCGGATCGACGTGATGTTGTACTGCTCGTCGTAGCTGACGCGCACACGGTCCGGGCGATAATCCATCGTCACCGCCATGCCCGGCCCAACCCACTGGAACATGCGCGCACCGGTCGCGGCGACGATCTGCTCGCCCACCGTCTTGCTGGCGTATTGGCCGATGTACTGCTGCGCGCCATCGGCATTGCAGGCGCCATCGTCGCCCGGCATCTGCTCGGTCGGCGGGGCCGGTTCGCCCGGTTCAGCCACGGGTACGCAGGCCATCGCCAGCGCCGCGAACGGGAGAATTGCCAGATGCTTCATGATTGCCTCCATCATCCGCAGCGCTTGCGCCGCATCGCCTGCCCCGCGCCATAGCCGCTCTGTTCGCTCGCCTCGAGGAACTTGCCTCCATCAACCAGCGCCAGCCGGAAGCGTTCCTCCCACTTCTCGCCTTCGCCTTCCATCGAGAGGTTGAGGATGACGGTGTTCTCGTCCGGCTGCTCGAAGCCGTTCACCACGCCGGTCGATTCGTAGAACTGCACGCTGTTGGTGCCGACGCGGATGCGCAGATCGGACTGCGCGCTGCAATCGCCGTCGACGAAATCCCACGTGCCCTGGAACTTGGCCGGAACGGGCTTGGGCGCGCCGAGCTTCGCCATCGGGGCCTTGGGGCCGGGCTTGAGCGAACTGGTCGGCGTCGCGTCAGGTGCCAGCGGCTGGCCGGTGCCGATGCGGTCGGCAAAATCATCCGCCGTCTCTTGCGGCTCCGGCTCGGAAGAGCAGGCGGCGAGGGCCAACAAACTGGCGGCGATCAGGAAATGGCGACCCATCGGCTCTATCCCATCGTCGGAATGACGAACGCATTGCTACCGTCCCCGCCGCCGTCTGGCCAGCGCTGGGTGACCTTCTTGGTCTTGGTCCAGAAGCGCAGGCCCTCCATCCCGTACTGGTCGATATCGCCGAAGCCCGAGCGCTTCCACCCGCCGAAGCTGTGATAGCTGACGGGGACCGGGATCGGCACATTGATCCCGACCATGCCGACATTGACGCGGCTGGCGAATTCGCGCGCGGCGTGGCCGTTGCGGGTGAAGATGGCGACGCCGTTGCCATACTGATGCGCGCTCGGCAGCCGCAGCGCTTCCTCGAAATCATGGGCGCGGACGATCTGGAGGACCGGGCCGAAGATTTCCTCCTGGTAGCTGGTCATGGCGGGCGTCACCCGGTCGAGCAGGGTCGGACCGACGAAGAAGCCCTTCTCGTAGCCTTGCAAGGTGAAACCGCGCCCGTCGATGACGACCTCGGCACCTTCTTTTTCAGCGGTGTCGATCCAACCTTCGACCCGCGCCTTGTGTTCGGGGGTGACGACAGGGCCGTAATGCGCGTCCTTGTCGGTCGAGATGCCGACCCGCAGCGCGCGGATTGCCGGAATCAGCTTTTCGCGCAGGCGGTCGGCCGTGTCCTCGCCGACAGGGACGACAACCGGCAGCGCCATGCAACGCTCGCCAGCCGAGCCGAATGCGGCCCCGGCAAGGTCGTTCACCACCTGGTCGAGATCGGCATCGGGCATCACCACGCCGTGGTTCTTGGCCCCACCGAAGGCCTGCACGCGCTTTGCATTGGCGGTGCCGCGGGCGTAGATATACTGCGCGATATCGCTCGAACCGACGAAACTGATGGCGGCGATATCGGGATGGTCGATAATGGCGTCGACCATTTCCTTGTCACCGTGCACCACCTGCAACAGCCCCTCGGGCGCGCCAGCCTCCAGGAACAGTTCGGCCAGCCGCACCGGCACGCTGGGATCGCGCTCGCTGGGCTTGAGGATGAAGGCGTTGCCCGCCGCGATCGCCATGCCGAACATCCACATCGGGATCATCGCCGGGAAGTTGAACGGGGTGATCCCCGCACCGATACCGAGCGGCTGGCGCATCGAATAGACGTCGATGCCGGGACCTGCGCCTTGCGTGTATTCACCCTTGAGCGCCTGGGGGATGCCGCAAGCGAATTCGATCACTTCAAGCCCGCGCTGCACGTCGCCATGGGCGTCATCGACCACTTTGCCGTGTTCGCTGGACAACAGCTCGGCCAGCTCCTGCTTGTGCAGTTCGACCAGCCGCTTGAACTCGAACATCACCCGGGCGCGCTTCTGCGGGTTGGTCGCGGCCCATTCGGGCTGGACCTTCTTCGCGGCCTCGACTGCCTGCGCCAACAGCGCTGCATTGCCCAGCGCCACTTCGGCCTGCACTTCGCCGGTCGACGGGTTCCAGATCCGGTGCTTGCGAGTGGGGGCAGGGCTCTCACCCCCAGGTCCCTTGGCGATAAAGTGATCGACCTGGCGCATGATTATTCCTCTCCGATATTCGATCGTGTCGCGCGCGCTCTAGCGATGCCTGGCCGCGAATCCAATGGCAGAGGTGATACCAGCCTCGATGCAATCACGCATCCGTGCGCATCCGTCGGTTGGGCTGGCGTGTGCCTAGGCCGCCACCGCCAGTTCGGTTGCCTGCTGGATCGCGCGCTTGGCATCGAGTTCGGCGGCTTCGAAGGCGCCGCCGATCAGGTGCGTCCGGACCCCGGCCGCGACGAGGGCGTCATAAAGGCTGCGCTCAGGCTCCTGTCCGGCACAGACAATCACCGTATCGACATCGAGCACCGTCGGTTCACCGCCGATGGTGCAGTGGAGCCCGGCATCGTCGATCTTGCCGTACTCGACACCCGAGACCATCCTGATCCCCCGCCGCTGAAGCGTCAGGCGGTGGGTCCACCCGGTGGTCTTGCCCAGTCCTTGGCCCACGGGTGTGGTCTTTCGCTGCAGCAAGGTCACTTCGCGGCCATTGCTGGCGACCTGCGGTTCGATCCCGGTCACCCCGCCGCGCGGATGGTTCTTGAAATCGATGCCCCATTCGCGGGCGAAGACATCGATATCGAGCGCCGCGCTGGTGCCTTCATGACTGATCAGTTCGGCAACGTCGAAGCCGATCCCGCCCGCCCCCATGATCGCGACCTTCCGGCCAACTTCGGCTTGCCCCCGGATGACATCGATATAGCGGACCACCTTGGGGTGATCGATGCCTTCGATGCCGGGCGTGCGCGGGTTGATCCCGGTCGCCACCACCACCTCGTCGAAGCCCTTGTCCTTGAGCATGTCGGCATCGACCCGCGTGCCGAGCCGAAGCCTGACGTCGTGCACCTCGATCATCCGCGCGAAATAGCGCAGGGTTTCGTGGAACTCTTCCTTGCCCGGAATGCGCTTGGCGAGGTTGAACTGGCCGCCGATCTCGTCCGCCGCGTCGAACAGGGTCACGGAGTGCCCGCGCTGGGCAGCAATGGTGGCATAGGCGAGACCGGCAGGCCCGGCTCCGACCACCGCGATGCACTTGCGCGCAGCGGCAGGCTCGATGCTGATATCGACCTCCCGGCACGCCCGGGCATTGACCAAGCAGGATGTCAGGCGTCCGGTGAAGGTGTGATCGAGACACGCCTGGTTGCAGGCGATGCAGGTGTTGATCTGGTCCTCGCGCCCGTCGAACGCCTTGTTGACCAGTTCGGCATCGGCCAGCATCGGTCGCGCCATGCTGACCAGATCGGCATCGCCCCGTGCCAGCACCTCCTCGGCCACATCGGGCATGTTGATCCGGTTGCTGGTGATGAGCGGGATGCCGAGTTCCCTGCGTAGCCGCCCGGTCACCTGGGTGAAGGCCGCCCGCGGGACCATGGTGGCGATGGTGGGGACGAAACTTTCGTGCCAGCAGAAGTGCGTCGAGATGACGTCCACGCCCTCGGCCTCCAGCGCCCTGGCGAGGCTCACCACCTCTTCCCACGCCATGCCGCCCTGCAGCATGTCCATCGCCGCAATGCGGAAGATGACGACGAAGTCCTCGCCCACTGCCGCGCGTACCGCGCGAACCACCTCGACCGGGAAGCGCATGCGGTTTTCCCACGTGCCGCCCCATTTGTCTGTGCGGAGGTTGGTCTTCTCGACGAGGAAGGTGGAGATCAGATAGCCGGCAGAGCCGATGATCTCGACCCCGTCGTATCCCGCCTGCCTCGCCAGCCGGGCGCAATTGGCGAAGGCTGCGATCTGCTCCTCGATGCCTTCCTCGGTCAGCTCTTGCGGCTGGTGCCGCCCGATCCGGGACTTGACGCCTGAAGGCGAGACGCAATCGGGCGTACCCGCCAACGGTCCGGTGTGTAGGATCTGCATGACGATCTTAACATCGGGCACAGCGTCATGCACTGCGTCCGTCACTTGCCGGTGCATCGCAGCGTCATCGTCGTCGAGCATCTTCGCGCCGAATCCGGCGGTCGGATGCGGGCCGATCCCGCCGGTGATGATCATGCCAACGCCGCCCTTGGCGCGCTCGACGAAATAGGCCGCGAGCCGCTCGCCGGCGTCGGGCAGGTCTTCCAGGCCGGTGTGCATCGAACCCATCAGGATGCGGTTCTTGACGGTGGTGCGCCCGACCTTGAGCGGCGAAAAGACGTGCGGATAGCGCGGGTGTGCGGTCATCGAGGAAATTCCTGCTGGTCGGTTGCTGAATCAGATAATCCCGCGAAGTCGCAGTTCGTCAAGCGCATCGGGACCGAGGCCCAGCAGTTCGCCTAGACCTCCGTATTGTGCTGGCCCGGGAAATCCGGAGCGCGGCGGCGCAAGCCGGACGGCGTGTCGGACAGCTTGGGCATCGGCGCCTGCATCCGGTTGCTGCCGTGTTGCGGGTGTTCGACCGATATCAGTGCGTCGCGTTCGGCGAAGTGAGGCTCGGCCAACATTTCCTTGCCGGTGTAAACCCGCCCGGCGGGGACCGAATACTCGATCATCAGCGCTTCGAGCTGGTCGACCGTGAGCGTCAGCGTCCAGCGTTCGATCCGTTCGTCCAGTTCAGCCTGATTTTGGCCGCGCGCGGCATGGGTGGCATAGCGCGGATCGCGCGCCAGCTCCGGTTCGCCCATCGCCTCTGCCAGCCGGGCGAAGATCGCATCGCCATTGCCACTGCGCCCAGTTGGTCGATCCTGCAGGCCAGGGCCCGCTCTGCGCCGCGCTCATTGAGTGCCAGTCCGATCCGCGTCACGCCCTCGGTCATGCCGAGCGCGGCCACCACGTCTTCGGCGTCGGCCATCTGCGGCACGCGCCTGGGATTGACGAAGCTCGCCAACTCGATCCGCCTCGCGCCATAGCCGGTGGCGCGGCGGATAAGCTCGACCTTGTCCGAAGTCGAGACAGTCGCTGCTTCGTTCTGCAAACCGTCTCGCGGGCCGACTTCGACGATCTCGATGGAGCGGGCCATGTTTCACGCTTTCCAAGCGGGAAAGAAATGGCGGAGACGGAGGGATTCGAACCCTCGGTACCCAGTTCGAGTACGGTTCCTTAGCAGGGAACTGGTTTCAGCCACTCACCCACGTCTCCGCATGCGCGCTGGCCCTGCCAACGGGCGGCTGCGAGGGGCGCGCTATAGCTAGGGGTCTGGCGCGGGGCAAGGGGAACAATGCGCCAGGGGCAAAGCAGGCCGAATTCGATGGAATGGCCGTGAAATCGACTCGCCTTGCCGCATTTTCGATTCGCTTCGTCGTTCGTTCATTGCTGCGTAAGGGCAGAAGGATTCTTTTGACGCGCGAGGGGCATGCAGCTCCGAACCAGGATCGAAAATGACTACGCTGATGCGCTCCATCCGCTCGACCATCGCCGCCGTTGCGGCCTGCCTGGCCATGGCAGCGGCTCCGCTGGCCGCGCAGCCGGTCGAGACGATCGATCCCAACAGCGCGATCGATGGCGATCTGGCCGAACAGCCGGGCGAGCCTTCGGTCTATGCCGCGCCCGCCGATGCTGGTCCGACGTTCGAAAACCGGGTACCGGAAGACGAAGCTCCGGTTGCGCCCAGCTGGTCCAACCCCGGCGAAGTGGAAGGCTGGAGCGCGCAGACGGTAACCGACCCGACCAGCACCGCCGGCGCGCAGCAGGTCGAGAAGACGACCTATGGCGAGGACGACCTGATCGGTGCAGCCGAGGGGGTGTTCGGCAAGGGTGCCGAAGGTCTCGCCAAGATGATCCAGAAATTGCTCGCCGAGCAGGGCGAACCCAACGGCTATATCGTCGGACGCGAGGCGGGCGGCGCATTCATCGTCGGCGCCCGCTATGGTTCGGGTACGCTGTTCCACAAGGTCGAAGGCGAGAAACCCGTATACTGGACGGGCCCTTCGATCGGTTTCGATGTCGGGGCCAACGCCGGCAACACCTTCGTCCTGGTCTACAACCTCTATGACACCGAAGAGCTCTACGAACGCTACCCGGCGGGCGAGGGGCAGGCCTATCTGGTTGGCGGGGTCACCGCGAGCTACCTGCGCAAGGGTGACGTGGTGCTGATCCCGATCCGCGTTGGCGCGGGGCTGCGGCTCGGCGTCAACGCCGGTTACATGAAGTTTTCCAAGAAGCAGCGCTGGCTCCCGTTCTAGATGCCGGGGCATCGGGCCTTCTGGGCGCACTAGAAAAATCGCGGCCGACGAAGGCCGGATCGATACGAATTCAGGTTGCGAGCCTTGCCCCACGCGGGCAATAGCCCGCCCATGCTCGACGCTCTCCAAACCCAAGCCCCCGACGCGCTGCTGGCGCTGATCAAGCTCTATGCCGCCGATACGCGGGCGGACAAGATCGACCTCGGTGTCGGGGTCTATCGCACCGACGACGGTGCGACGCCCGTTTTCAAGGCGATCAAGCTCGCCGAACAGAAGCTGGTCGATGAGCAGGATTCGAAGGGCTACCTCGGCCCGGAAGGCGACCTGGGTTTCGTCAACGGCTTGATGCCCTACATCTTCGGCGCCGATGCCACCATGGGCGGACGGATCGAGGGAATGCAGACCCCGGGCGGGACCGGCGCGTGCCGCCTTGCCTTCGCGCTCGCCAAGAAGGGCGGCGTCAAGCGTGTCCTGATGGGCGTGCCGAGCTGGCCCAACCATGCCCAGATCCTCGCCGATCTCGATCTGGAGGTTGTCGCGTTCGAGCACGCCAGCGCTGACGGCAGTGCCAATCTCGATGCCTTGCTCGGCGCGCTGGCCGATGCCGGTGAGGGCGACGCGGTGCTGATCCATGGCTGCTGCCACAACCCCACCGGTGTCGATTACAGCGCGGATGACTGGGCGGCCATTACCGACGTGCTCGCGACCAGCCCGGTGCTGCCGATTGTCGACTTCGCCTACCACGGGCTCGGCTACGGGCTGGACGAGGATGCTGCCGGAATGCGCGGGCTGCTGGCCCGGGTGCCCGAAGCGCTGGTGGCCTATAGCTGCGACAAGAACTTCGGCGTTTATCGCGACCGGGTGGGTGCTTTCTACGTCAAGAGCGACACCAAGGATCACTTGCCGGTGGCGATGTCGAACGCTGCGGCGCTGGCGCGCGCCAACTGGTCGATGCCGCCTGACCACGGTGGTGCGGCAATCCGCCTGATCCTGCGCGACGAGGACATGACCCGGATCTGGCTCGACGAGCTCGCAAGCATGCGCGCGCGGCTGCGCTGGGTGCGCGAAAGGTTGACCCAGGCCGACAATGAAGTGCCCGGTCTCGACCTGACCGCACTGGGCCGCCAGAGCGGAATGTTCGCCATTCTGCCGCTGGGCAAGGAACAGATCCAGCGCATGCGCGACGAGCACGCAGTCTACATGGCCGGTTCGGGCCGCATCAACGTGGCTGGCCTGACAGTCGGCAATATCGACAAGTTCATTTCCGCCCTGGCAGAAGTGACCGCTTGAATGGAACGGCAGCCGGTCCTCGAAGGAGAGCGGCTGCTGCTTCGGCCTCTGGGCGAAGAGGACTGGAACGGGCTCTTCGCGGTCGCCTCTGATCCGCAGGTTTGGGCGGTGCATCCGGCAAATGACCGGTGGCAGGAACCTGTGTTCCGCGCTTTCTTCGCCGATGCGTTGGCGCAGGGCGGGGCGCTGACGGTGATCGAGAAGTCCAGCGGCACCATCGTCGGCTCCTCGCGCTTTCAGGGCTACGACCCCGCTGATGGCGGTTCCGTCGAGATCGGCTGGACCTTCCTTGCGCGGCGGCTGTGGGGCGGGGGCTACAATGCCGAGATGAAGCGGTTGATGCTCGAGCACGCCCTGCAATCTGTCGAACGGGTCGACTTTCGTGTCGGCGAAACAAATGTCATCTCGCGCCGCGCCATGGCCAATATCGGCGGCGTGCTGACGGACCGCGAGGACATCACCGTGATGGCCGGGGTGGCGCATCGCCATGTGATCTACGAAATTACCCGCGACAGTTTTGCCGCGGGCCCCTTGGCCCAGGACTAGGTCTCGTTCAAAGCCAGCCCGCTGCCTCCGCGATCACCCAGATACCGATGGCAAGGAAGAGTGCGGCCGCAATGGTTCGCACCACCTTCAGCGGCACGACGTCGACGATCTTCTGCCCGAACCACACCGCGGGCACATTGGCCAGCATCATTCCCGCCGTCGTGCCGACTGTCACCAGCAGCACATCCCGGAACTGCGCCGCCAGCGCAATGGTCGCGACCTGGGTCTTGTCGCCGATCTCGACGATGAAGAAGGCGATGGTGGTGGTCAGGAAAGCCCCGAAGCGGGGCGGCTCGGGCTCCTCGTCATGATCCAGCTTGTCGGGCACCAGCGTCCATGCCGCCATGGCGATGAAGCCCGCGCCCACCGCATAGCGGAACCATGCCCCTTCGAGCAGCCCGGCAACCGTCTGGCCGAGGAAGGCGGCGATGCCGTGGTTGGCCAGTGTCGCCACCAGGATGCCGAGGATGATCGGCAGCGGCTTGCGGAACCGCGTCGCCAGCACAATGGCCAGCAGCATGGTCTTGTCGCCGATCTCGGCCAGCGCGACCACGGCGGTGGAGGTGAGGAGGGGTTCCATTTTGTGTTCCGTGACGGATTAGGGAAAAAGAAGCGAGCCGAACTACTTGCCCTCTCCTGTTGCGGGAGAGGGTAGGGAGAGGGCTCGGCAGGGCAACTCCCGCCTCAGGCGGCGCAGCCCCCTCTCAACTTCGACTGGCGAAAAAGTTCGCAAGTCTCCGTAGCTCTCCTGCAAGCGGAGAGAGATTTGCTACCCCCGCAAACTCTCCATCCGCTTCAGGTAGCGTGCCAGCACGTCGATCTCGAGATTGACCGCGTCGCCCTCTGCCAGCGTGCCGAGCGTGGTCACTTCGCCGGTGTGAGGGATGATGTTGAGCGCGAAGATCACATCGCCATCGGGCTGGTCGGCCACGCTGTTGACCGTCAGCGAGACGCCATCGACTGTGATCGAGCCTTTCTCTGCCACATAGGGCGCAATGGCTTGAGGCGCGCGGATGTCGATGCGGATAGAGCCGCCTTCGTCCTGCATTTTCGCCACGCGGCCAACGGCATCGATATGGCCCGTAACGAGGTGTCCACCGAGTTCGTCACCCAGCTTGAGCGCCTGTTCGAGGTTGAGCCTGCGGCCCTCGGTCCATTGGTCCTGCGCCGTGCGGCTCACCGTTTCGCCCGAGACATCGACCGCGAACCAGGCATCGCCTTTCTCTCCGCCGCGTTCGACCACCGTCAGGCACACGCCCGAACAGGCGATCGATGCGCCGATGGCCATGCTATGCGGGTCATAGGGGCAGGCGATGCGGATATGCAGGTCGCCCTTTTCCTCGACGCTGGCGATGGTGCCGATGGCGGTGACGATGCCGGTAAACATGGGAACTCCTTAAGTCCTGGCCCGCGCATAGGCTTCGAAGCAATCGCTGCCAAGCTGGCGGCGCTCGGCGAGTTGCCAGCGGCCATGGGTCGAGGCGAGGTCCGCGACGGCAAGCGCTTCCACGGCGCGCAAGCCATCGCCGATGACGATCGGGGCGCGGTAAATTTCGATTCGGTCGGCGAGGTCTTCGGCCAGGAAACTCGCGGCAGTCCTGGCCCCGCCTTCGACATATAGATACTGCACGCTATCAAGCCCAGCGATGTCCGCTGGCGCGGCAATGCGCCGGACGTCGGGCGGCACGTCGCCGCGTGTCAGCACGATCCGATGGGGGCTGCGATGTCCGAGACCGGGCAGTCGCACGTCGAGCCGCGGTCGATCGGCCCGCCAAGTGCCGCCGCCGACCAGGATCGCATCGGCGATCGCCCGGCGCGAATGGACGTGGGCGCGGGCCTCCTCGCCGGTGATCCACTGGCTGGTCCCGTCCGCCAGCGCGATGCAGCCGTCGAGCGACATGGCCAGCTTGAGCGTCACATGCGGACGTCCGAGCCGCTGGCGGATCAGAAAACCGGCAAGGCTGGCGTGAGCTTCGGGGATGGGCAGGTGATCGACTCGGATACCTGCCTTGCGCAGGCGTTCGCCACCAGCACCGTCAGTGCGGCTGTCGGGGTCGATCTCGGCTATGACAATACGGGCAGGTTTGGCCTCAATCAGCAGGTCGGCGCACGAGGGCCCGCGTTCGGACCGGTGGGCACAGGGCTCCAGCGTGACATACACGGTCGCGCCCAGCGCCTTCTCTCCGGCCTGATCCAGGGCGACAGCCTCGGCATGGGGGCGGCCGCCCGATTGGGTCCAGCCGCGCCCGACAACGATCCCGTGCCTGACGATGATGCAGCCGACGGCGGGATTGGGGCGGCTGAGCGGGCGGGCACGCGCAGCCAGCCGTGCGGCGGCGGCGAGCCAGTCGCTGTCCCCCCGCCCGGCTAGGCTCATTCGCTGCCTTGCAGTGCTGCTTCGCGCTTCTCCGCTGCCGCCTGGGCCGCCTTGCGGCGGGCCTCTTTCGCGGCTTCTTCGCGGGCCTTCTCTTCAGCGATCTTGCGCTCCATCGCGTCGACATCGACGCCGGTTGCGCGGCCCAGCGCGCGGTAGGCTTCCTTGGCTTCTTCCTCCAGCGCAGCGATGCGGGCAGCCTCGGCCTCCTTGCGCTTCTGGTTCTCGATATTGGAGGCGATGATTTCCTCGTCGGTGCGGCCCGGCTCGAAACTGGTGATGTATTCGATGGTCGGTCGCTCGGGCGGGATGAGGTGGCGTTCCTGCGCCAGCATGTAGAGACCCCACAGGGGGATCGCGAAGGACACGAAGAGGATCGGCCAGCGATAGGGCGTGGGTTTGCGGAACTCGTTCCAGAAATCGGCGATGCCGCCGGTGGGGTTGAAGCGTGTGAGCATGCTCATGCGCGCCAACATAGGGGCAGGAGCGCAGTGATGCCAGTGGAGTCGTCAGCCGAACGGCGCGTAGAGGCTGCGGCCATGGTCTTTCAACCAGCGGTCGGCGGCCTTGAGGTCGCCTTCGAACAGCTTGCCCAGTGCCGCATGAAAAGCGGGGGAATGGTCGAAATGGAGCCGGTGCGCGGTCTCATGCGCCGCGACCGAGCGGCGGACATGGTCGGGGGCCATGATCAGCCGCCAGTTGATCCGCATATGGCCGGTCACCGAGCAACTGCCCCAGCGCCGCCGTGCATTGCTGAGCGACAGCGGCGGGGCGGGCAGGTTTGCGCGGCCGGCGTACCAGGCGAGATCGTCGGAAAGAGCCTCGCGCGCCTCGGCCTGCAGCCAGCGTTTGAGACGTGCCCCGAGGGTTTCCTCCGGTCCGCCGAGCAGGACATGCCCCTGCTCGACACGCGGTTTGCGCGGGTGGGCGCGCTCCCAGGCGATCCGCAAGTGCCGGCCCCGATAGGGCAAGGTTCCCCCTGCCTGCGGCGCGCAGGTCCGAGGACGTCCTGCCAGCTGCGAGGCGAGCCAATCGGTGCGGCTTGCAGCAAATTCGACGGCATCGACGGTGCGGCCCCAGCGCGGCAAGGTGACCCGCACGCTCGCGCCATCGTCGGCCAGCCGCAGAACCATCCGCCGCGCGGTCGGGTGACGGCGGATCTCGACCGGTAGCGTGGCGTCCCCCACGCTCACCGTCAGATCGGCCGGATTGCGGCGGAGCCAGTCGATCATTCCTCCTCGTCCCAATCGGTCTCGTCCCACTCGACGATATGGTGTTCGAGCGGCCCGGCGCGGGTCTCGCACACCGCGCGCCCGGCGATCCCGGCGCCGCGGGTGTGCACTGCCATCGGGTCGCCACTGATCAGGTAATGCCAGCTGGGCAGCAGGTCGCCATCGGCGCGCAGGCGATAAGCGCAGGTACGCGGCAGCCACTGCACATCCTCGACAATCCTGAGCGTCAGCCGCAGGCAATCGGGCACGAAGGCCTTGCGATTGGCATAGTCGCTGCACCGCGCCGTCGGTATGTCGAGCAGCTTGCAGGCGACATTGGTGGCGGCGATCTCGCCGGTATCCTCATCCTCGATCTTGTGCAGGCAGCAGCGGCCGCAACCGTCGCACAGCGCCTCCCATTCGGGTTCGGTGAGAGCCGCCAGCGGCAGTTCCCAGAAGCGGTCCCTCAGCGAATCCATGCTTCCAGTTCTCGGGCGAGGCCTTCCGGACCTTTGTCGGTAGGGAGGATGCCGAGCGGCTCGCCATCGGGGCCGAACAAGGTAACGAAGGTCGAATGGGCGACATTGTAGAAACCGGTCTCGTCGGGCGATTCCTTCTGTGCGCTCGTACCGAAGGCCTTGGCAACAGCGGCGATGTCTTCCGGCGAGCCGGTCAGCCCGACCAGGCGGGGATGGAAATTGCCGACGAACTCGCCGACTTTTTCGGGCGTGTCACGCTCGGGATCGATGCTGATGAAAATCGGCTGCACCTTGGCGGCGAGCTCCGGATGCTCCTTCTCGAACAATTCCAGCCCCTGCGACATGCGGAGCACGTCGGTCGGGCAGATCGCCGGACAATTGGTGAAGCCGAAATAGACCATCCGGTACTTGCCCTTGAAATCCGCCCAGTTGACCTTCTGGCCCTTGCTGCCCGTCAGGGTGAAGTCGCCGCCGATCGTACCGTCGCGCATGTCGACGCCATCGGTCGTGGGGCCGGGAGGGGGCGGGGCGGAGGAACAGGCGGCGAGCGCCAGCGCTGCGGGAAGGGCGAGAAAGCGAATGGGGGCGGGCATGGCGAAAGCGTTCAGCCTCTGCTATCAGGGTTTGTCCAAGGGGCGAGTCACCCCCTCACATAGAATTCTAGCGGAGTGTGCAAAGGTGTCGCAGCCTGTTTTTCGCAAATCGGTTCTTGCCTTCGGCCTGATGGTGTCCGCGCTGGCTGCGCCTGCCTCGGCCCAGTTCAACACGGAAAGCCATGAATTCCTCGAGGCCGTGCGCGACGAGGACGGGACGCTGGTGACCAAATTCGTCCAGCAGCCGGGCAATACGCTGATCAACACGCGGGATCTCGTAACCGGCGACACCGCGCTCATCATCGTCGCGGGGCGTGACAGCAATGCGCAATGGATCAAGTTCCTGCTGCAGAATGGTGCCAACCCCAATCTCGCCAACAAGAAGGGCGTGACGCCGCTGATGCTGGCCGCGGCCAAGGGCAATGTCGACGGGGTCGAGGCGCTGCTCAAGGCCGGCGCGCGCATCGACGAGCAGGACAGCCTGGGGGAAACCCCGCTGATCTCCGCTACGCACCGGCGCGATTTTGCGATGATCAAGCTGTTGCTCTCCAATGGGGCCGACCCTGACCGCAACGACAACTCGGGGCGCTCGGCGCGTGACTATATCGAAATCATGGCTGACCGGCGGCTGACTGCCGAGCTGGAAGCCGCCGACGAGAAGAGGAAGGGGCAGACCGCCTCGACCTATGGACCGGGGCTCTGATCGCATGATCGAAAACGCGGCCGACCTTACGCTCGACGAGCTGCGCCTCGCACTCGCTCCGGCCATCGCCGATTCGGCCGTGTTCGACGGGTGGAGCGACGCGGCGCTGGTGATGGCTGCGGAGATCGAAGGCGTCGATATCGATGTCGCCCGGCTCGCCTTCAAGGGCGGCTCTATGGAGATGATCCGCGCCTGGATCGATGGCGTCGATGCGACGATGGCGGCGGAATGGCCGCGGGAAAAGCTGGGCCAGCTCAAGATTCGCGAGCGCATCCGCACGCTGGTGCAGTTCCGGCTCGATGCGGTGACAGGGCAGGAAGAGGCCGTGCGCCGCGCCATGGCGATCATGGCCATGCCACAGAACGCCGCCGAGGCCTTGCGGATCGGCTGGCGCAGCGCCGACCTGATGTGGCGGCTCGCCGGCGACACGGCGACCGACTACAACCACTACACCAAGCGCACGATCCTTGCCGGCATCTACGCCGCGACGCTGACCCAATTCATCAACGACGAGAGCGAAGGCAAGGCCGAGACGCGCGCCTTCCTCGACCGCCGGATCGAAGGCGTGATGAAGTTCGAGCAGGTCAAGGCGAAGCTGCTCAACAGCGAACGAGAGACCTTCAGCGTCACGCGTTTCCTCGGCCGGTTGCGCTATCCCGCACAGTG
Organism: Erythrobacter sp. SDW2; assembly: GCF_021431965.1. Lineage (NCBI taxonomy): Bacteria > Pseudomonadati > Pseudomonadota > Alphaproteobacteria > Sphingomonadales > Erythrobacteraceae > Erythrobacter > Erythrobacter sp. SDW2. Next base: position 2,800,829 of record NZ_CP090370.1, on the reverse strand, counting down.
ATCCGACTCACTATTGAGAATTAGTTGCAATAACGCCGCGCATCTGGCAGCGGGTCGCACATGACTCTCGAAGCGCTCGAACCGGGCCGCAGTGCCACCATTACCTCGATCGATTGGGTCGGGATTCCCGAAGATGACGGGAAGCGTCTGCGTGCCTTGGGCTTCGATGCCGGGGTGCAAGTGTCCGTCGCCCATCGCGGGGTGTTCGGCGGGCGTGATCCGCTGGCGGTGCAGTTGGGCCGGATGACCGTGGCGCTGCGCCGGGTGCATGCCGCCGCCGTTTCGATCGAACTGGACTAAGCGCCCCATGACAACGCCGCGAACCATCGCCCTCGTCGGCAATCCCAATGCGGGCAAGAGCGCGCTGTTCAACAAGCTGACCGGCGCGCGGCAGAAGATCGCCAACTATCCGGGCGTGACTGTCGAGCGGAAGGCCGGGCGGCTGGTGCTCCCCTCGGGCGAGCCGGTCGAACTGCTCGACCTGCCGGGCAGCTATGCGTTCGATGCTGCCAGCCCCGACGAGGAGGTGACCCGCAAGGTCGTGTTCGGCGAGCAGGAGGGCCAGCGCCGGCCCGATGCGCTGGTGGTGGTGCTCGACGCTGCGAACCTGGAACAGCATCTCGTCTTCGCACAGGAAGTGATTGCGCTTGGCCGCCCGACGGTGGTGGCGCTCAACATGATCGACCTGGCGGAACGGGACGGCCTTACGCTCGATCCCGAGGCGCTGGGCAAGGCACTCGGCGTTCCGGTGGTGCCGACGGTGGCGGTGCGCCGCCGCGGGCTGGACGAGCTTGTCGCGGCGGTCGCAGCCGTCAGCGCATCGGAACCCCATCCTCGCCCGCATCTCGACCTGACCGAGCGGCGACTGGAGGCCAAGAATATCGCCAAGGGCACGATTCTGTCCTCCTCCGCGCGGCATGTGATCGAGAGCAATCTCGACAAGGTCCTGCTCAATCCGTGGATCGGCCCGGTCATCCTGTTCGCGATCCTGTTCTTGATCTTCCAGGCCGTGTTCGCCTGGGCGACGCCGTTCGCCGATGCCATCGACGGTGCGGCAGGCGCTGTGTCAGACCTTGTCACCGCTTCGCTGCCCGAAGGTCTGCTGCGTGACTTCATCACCGAGGGCGTGATTGCCGGGGTCGGCTCGGTGGTGGTGTTCCTGCCGCAGATCGTGATCCTGTTCGCCTTCATCCTGGTGATGGAGGCGAGCGGCTACATGGCCCGCGCAGCCTTCCTGATGGACCGGCTGATGGCGACCGTCGGCCTCTCCGGCCGCAGCTTCATCCCGCTGCTGTCCAGCTTCGCCTGCGCCATTCCGGGCATCATGGCGACCCGCAGCATCGCCGATCCCAAGGACCGGCTGACGACCATCCTCGTCGCCCCGCTGATGACCTGCTCGGCCCGGCTGCCGGTCTATGCGGTGATCATCGCCGCCTTTATTCCGAAGGCCACCGTAGGGCCCGAGGGATTCGCAGTCATCGGTCTGCAGGGGCTGGTGCTGTTCGTGCTCTATGTTGCGGGCATTCTCGGCGCTCTGGCAGTGGCCCTGGTGCTGCGCCGCTCGGTCACCAAGGGCGACGCTTCGGGCTTCATCATGGAGCTGCCGCGCTACCAGATGCCCCTGCTCAAGGACCTGTTGATCGGCCTGTGGCAGCGGGCCTGGGTGTTCCTGCGCCGCGCCGGGACCATCATCTTCGCTGCGACGGTGATCCTGTGGCTGTTGCTGACTTTCCCAAGGGCGGGCGAAGGCGAGCGCCAGCTCGATGCGAGTTTTGCCGGCCAGATTTCGAGCGGGCTGCATGTCGTGCTCGAACCGATCGGCTTCAATCGCGAGATGAGCCTCGCCATCGTTCCCGCCATGGCCGCCCGAGAAGTGGCGGTGGCCTCGCTCGCGACGACCTATGCCATCGATGCCGATGACGAGGAGGAGGCTGCCGAAGGCCTCGCCGCAACGCTGGCCGGGCGCTGGAGCCTGCCGACCGCGCTGGCATTCCTGGCGTGGTTCGTCTTCGCGCCGCAATGCCTCTCCACCATCGCTGTCGCCCGGCGCGAGACGAATGGGTGGAAATGGCCCTTGTTCATGTTGGCCTACCTGTTTGGCTTGGCCTATGTCTTCGCGGGAATCACCTATTGGAGCGCGGTGGCGCTCGGACTGTAACGCGAAGGAATATCGATGGCCGGGTCTCTGAACAAAGTCATGCTGATCGGAAACCTGGGTGCCGACCCGGAAATCCGCAGCTTCCAGAACGGCGGCAAGGTCGCCAACCTGCGCATCGCCACCAGCGAGACGTGGAAGGATCGCAACACCGGCGAGCGGCAGGAGCGGACCGAGTGGCACAGCGTCGCGATCTTCTCGGAAGGTCTCGTCGGTGTGGTCGAACGTTTCCTCAAGAAGGGCAGCAAGGTGTATGTCGAAGGCCAGCTGCAGACCCGCAAATGGCAGGACCAGAACGGTCAGGACCGCTACACCACCGAAGTGGTGCTACGCGGCATGAACGGCACGCTGACCATGCTGGACGGAGCGCAGGGCGGCGGTGGTGGCGGTTACCAGCGCTCGGGCGGCGGTGGCAGCGGCAACTACAGCGGCGGCGACCAGGGCGGCGGCTGGAACCAGGGTGGTGGCGGTTCGGGCGGTTCGGGCGGCGGCTCGAACTACGACGATCTCGACGACGATATTCCGTTCTGATCAGTTCTTCTTCAACGCCGCCAGCGCATCGGCCAGCGGCCCCCCTGGCGTATCGTCGGTGATGATCCCGGCCCTGGCGCGCGTGGCATCGGCGTTCGGTCCTTCGGCATAGGGATCGATCGCCAGCGCGAGGCTTTGTGCGATTGCTTCGCCGAGGTCGAAGCTGTCCCCTTCATATTCGATCTGGTCGAGATCTTCGGCCCCCAGTTCGATTTCCTCGTCATAGGCCGGGGCGGTCTCGGCCTGCGCGGGGACGAATACCAACGCCAGCGGTTCGTTTATGGTGACGGGGAAGTCTTCGAACGATATGGCGCAGGCCTGCGTCAGCTCGGCGTGAAGCCAGCCAGTGGCAGCGACCTTGGCCCCGTCGGGATCGAGCGTGACTTCGGACCGGAGCGACTCGATGCTGGTGAGGCCGAGCCGGGTGGCCAGCGCTGCGCGTTCGGTTTCGTCCGCTTCGACCAGAACGGTATCATTCTTGATCGCCCGCAGCTTGATCGGGCGGCTCAGTTCGGCCGCGCTCACAGGCGCAGCTCCGCAGCCAGTAATTGCTCGTAGTCGAGCGCATCGAGGCTTGCCGCAAAGCGGCGCAGCCTGGGCGCGACACAGGCAGCCGAACCGCCTTCGCGGAAGGAAACATTGCGCTCGATCGCCGCCACCAGCGCCGCGTCGTCGTCCTGCGCCAGCCCTTCGCGCAGCGCGCCGCAGCGGCCGCCCAGGGCGCTGACCAGCTTGCCGAGCTGCTTGCCCACGGTCGGATCACCGATGCCCGCCTCGCGCAGCTGGCCGTCCATATCGTCCACGAACAGTTCGGTCAGCCGGGCGGACGCTGGCAGGGTCTCGACATCGCGTTCCATCCGCAGCATCGCCACCGCCAGCACGGTCGAAAGCATGTCGAACCGTCCGTCCAGCGTGTCGGCCACGCCGCATTCGGCATAGAGTTCGCGGCTGCGGGCGACCTTGACCAGCTCGTGCCACAACGGGCGCAGCGCCTCTTTCGGGTCGGGCTCGCGGTGGAACAGGCGGCTCAGCAGCTTCATCGTATCCCTCTATCCAGACGCTTGCGTTCAGCGACAATTCAAGCCGCGCTGCGCAAGCACACCTCACGCACAGCCAATCGGTGATGCGGCGTTGCAGTGCGCCGCGCTTCGCCCTAAGGCTTGCCGCCGATATAGGGAAAGCGCCGCGCAGCGAAAGAGGCGCTGGCTCCCAAGCGAATACGAAGGAAGGTTTTCGATGGTTCTTGGCAAGGTTGCAGGCGCGGCGCTGGTGCTTTCGCTGGCATTTGCGTCCAGCGGTTGCGGCACGATCCGCGAAAGCCAAGGCTATGTCGTCGACCAGCTGCTGGTCAATTCGGTCCAGCCGGGTATCGACAACCAGCAGTCCGTCGAAGCGACGCTGGGCCGTCCGACCTTCACCAGTCAGTTCGGCGAGCCGACCTGGTACTATGTGTCAAGCGTGACCGGCCGCAGGCCGTTCGTGCGGACCAAGATCCAGACCCATCAGGTGCTGGCGGTGAAGTTCGATGCCGCGGGCAATGTTATCGCTGCCGATACCACGGGGATCGACCAGGTGGTCTATCTTTCGCCCGATGGCGACAAAACCCCGACGCTGGGCCGCGAGCGCAGCTTCCTGGAAGACCTGTTCGGCAACATCGGCACCGTTGGTGCACCCGGTGCCGGGGCACCGGGCGGCGGCTGACGCTTCCGGCCGGGCTCACTTGACCCGCCATATCCGCGCCCCATATCGCGCGGCATGGACAATACTCCCAATGCGCACGGGCTGACGCCCTGGCACGGCACCACCATCATCGGCGTCAAGTGCGGCGACAAGACTGTCGTCGCGGGCGATGGTCAGGTCTCGATGGGCAACACGGTGATGAAGCCCAATGCCCGCAAGGTCAGGCGGATCGGTGACGGCAAGGTTGTCGCCGGGTTCGCCGGCGCGACGGCGGATGCCTTTACCCTGTTCGAACGGCTCGAGAAGAAGCTCGACCAGTACAATGGACAGCTGATGCGGGCCGCGGTGGAGCTGGCAAAGGACTGGCGCACCGACAAGTATCTCCGCAACCTCGAAGCGCTGATGATCGTCGCGGACAAGGATGTGCTGCTGGTGCTGACCGGCAATGGCGACGTGCTGGAACCCGAAGGCGGGATTGCCGCGATCGGCAGCGGCGGCAACTATGCGCTCGCTGCGGCCAAGGCCCTGGCGGACTATGAAACCGATGCCGAACAGATAGCGCGCAAGGCCATGGCCGTGGCGGCGGATATCTGCGTTTTCACCAATGACCAGGTGACGTTAGAAGTCGTGTAGCCTCCCCAAACCCGTTCGTGTCGAGCGAAGTCGAGACACGGCAAGCGCAGGGTTCTCGACTTCGCTCGAACCGAACGGAATTGTACTTCTTCATATGACCGAAGCACTTACCCCCAAAGCCATCGTTGCCGCTCTCGACGAGCATATCATCGGCCAGCGCGACGCCAAGCGTGCTGTTGCCGTGGCGCTGCGCAATCGCTGGCGGCGGATGCAGCTCGGCGTCGAACTGCGCGACGAGGTCACTCCCAAGAACATCCTGATGATCGGGCCGACCGGTTGCGGCAAGACCGAGATCAGCAGGCGACTGGCCAAGCTGGCCGACGCGCCCTTCGTCAAGGTCGAGGCGACCAAGTTCACCGAGGTCGGCTATGTCGGCCGCGATGTCGAGCAGATCGCCCGCGACCTGGTCGAAGAAGCGATCCGGCTGGAGAAGGACCGCCGCCGCGAGGCGGTGCGCGATGCAGCGAGCAAGGCGGCGATGGACCGCTTGCTCAATGCCCTCGTGGGCGAAAACGCGAGCGAGGCGACCCGCGAAAGCTTCCGTGAGCGGATCGTCCAGAACGCCATGAACGATGTCGAGGTCGAGGTAGAAGTTGCCGAAGTCGGCAATATGCAGATGGACATCCCCGGTATGGGCGGCGGGGCGACCATGATCAACCTGTCGGAAATGATGGGCAAGGCGTTTGGCGGCCCGCCCAAGAAGCGGCGCAAGCTCAAGGTCCCCGATGCATGGGATCGCCTCGTGGACGAGGAAGCCGAGAAGCGCATGGACCAGGACGATGTCGCCCGGGTCGCGCTGGAAAATGCCGAGACCAACGGGATCGTCTTCCTCGACGAGATCGACAAGATCGCGGTCAGCGATGTGCGCGGCGGCTCCGTCAGCCGCGAAGGCGTACAGCGTGACTTGCTGCCGCTGATCGAAGGGACCACGGTGGCGACCAAATACGGCCCGATGAAGACCGATCACGTGCTGTTCATCGCCAGCGGCGCGTTCCATGTTTCGAAGCCGAGCGACATGCTGCCGGAACTGCAAGGCCGCCTGCCGATCCGGGTCGAACTGCGCGCGCTCGAGGTGGAGGACTTCGTTCGCATCCTCAGCGAGACCCGCGCCAACCTGGTCGAGCAGTACGGCGCGCTGTTGGGGACGGAGAACGTCACGGTGGAGATTACCGAAGACGCCATCCGCGAGGTCGCGACCATTGCCGCGCAGGTCAACGAAAGCGTCGAGAACATCGGTGCCCGCCGCCTGCAGACCGTGATGGAGCGCCTGCTCGAGGAACTGAGCTTCGAGGCCGAGGATCACCAGGGCGAGACCATCGTCATCGATGCCGCTTACGTGAAGGAGCGGCTGGCGGGCCTTGCGCAGGACACCGACCTGTCGAAGTATATCCTGTGAGCGAACCGGTCGCCGATACCGCTGCGATGATCGCCGGAATGGACCCGGTGCTCGATTCTCGGCTCTGGAGCTTCGTCGGTGGCGAGGACCCCGAGGTGGTGTTCCAGCTGATGGGCCACGCGCTCGCCACCTTCCGCGAGGAGGAGGGGCTGTCGCTGATTGTCCCTCACGAGGTCGCGCTCGCCAACGAGATCGAGGCCGATCCCTATGCGCGCATCACCTTGCGGGTGCATTCCGCGCTCGACGGCGTCGGCCTGACCGCGGCCGTTTCCGGCGCGCTGGCAGGGGCCGGAATCGCCTGCAACATGGTCGCGGCGCTGCGCCACGATCATGCCTTCGTTCCGGCCGATCGGGCCGACGAAGCGCTGGCCTTGCTCAAGGAATTGCAGCATTCTCTGCGCTGACAGCGTGGAGGACAGGAAATGCCCACAGGCAGGTGCCATTGCGGCGCGGTCGTGTACCAGTTCCAGGGCGGGGTGCGGCATTCGTCGGTCTGCCACTGCGAGGATTGCCGCCGCTGCGCCGGCGCGACCGGGGTCGCGTGGATCGGGGTGGCGGCGGACGATTTCGCCATCGAACAGGGTGAGCCCGCGCTTTACCGCTCGTCCCCCGATGTCGAACGCTACTTCTGCGACCGGTGCGGCACCGGGCTCTGGTATGTCAGCGAGAACGTCTCGCCCGGTGCCGTCGATATCCAGACCGCCACGCTCGACGAGCCCGAATCTTACCCGCCGGACAAGCACGTCCAGATGGCCGATGCGCTCGAGTGGGAGGCAACCCTTCACGCCTTACCGCAATTCCAGCGATTCCCGTCGAGCGGATAGCTACTCCGCCGCTTCCACCAGCGTGTCGCCTTCGGCCTGCTGGCGCGCCCACATTTCGGCATAGAGCCCGCCCTTACGCAGCAGGTCGGCGTGGCGGCCCTGTTCCTCCAGCCGCCCTTCGTTGAGCACCAGGATCGTATCGGCATCGGCAATCGTCGATAGCCGGTGCGCGATGGCGAGCGTCGTCCGGTCGCGGCTGACACGTTGCAACGTGGCGAGGATATCCTGCTCGGTGCGCGAATCGAGCGCGCTGGTGGCCTCGTCGAACAGCAGGATCGGCGGGTTCTTGAGCAGGGTGCGGGCAATGGCGACGCGCTGCTTCTCGCCCCCTGAGAGCTTCAGCCCGCGCTCGCCGACCTGGGTTTCGAAGCCCTCGGGCAGCTTCTCGATGAAAGGCAGGATCGCGGCATCGCGGGCGGCGGCGACGACGTCGTCATGGCTGGCGCCGTCCCGGCCGTAGGCGATGTTGTAGCCCAGCGTATCGTTGAACAGCACGCTGTCCTGCGGGACAATCCCGATTGCCTCGCGCAGGGATTCCTGGGTCACCTTGGCGATATCCTGCCCGGCGATCAGGATGCGCCCGGCCTGCGGGTCATAGAACCGGAACAGCAGCCGTCCGATGGTGCTTTTGCCCGCGCCGCTCGGCCCGACGATGGCGACCCGCGCCCCGGCGGGCACTTCGAAGCTGAGCCCGTGGAGGATGGTGCGATCAGGATCGTAACCGAACACCACGTCCTCGAAGGCGATGGTCGGGGGGCTGGCGATGAGGGCGGGGGCGCCGGGCACGTCCTCGACTTCGACCGCGGTATCCATCAGGCGGAACATGGCCGCCATGTCGATCAGCCCCTGCCGGATCGTGCGGTAGACGAAGCCGAGCATGTCGAGCGGACGGAACAGCTGGGTGAGATAGGTCTGCACCGCCACCAGGTCGCCGACGGTCAGCTTGCCGAGGCTCCACTGGTAGACCGTGAAACCCAGCGCAAACAGCATCAGCGCGTTCATGACGAAACTCTGCGTCATGTTGAGCAAGCCGAGCGAGTTCTCCGACTTGATGGCGGCTTCGGCGTAGGCCTTCGCGCTTTGCGAATAGCGTTCCTGCTCGCGCCGCTCGGCGCCGAAGTATTTGACCGTCTCGTAATTGAGCAGCGAATCGACCGCGCGGGCCAGCGCCGTGCCGTCGAGATCGTTCATCCGTTTGCGCAGCGCGGTGCGCCATTCGGTGATCCAGCGCGTCAGGGCGATATAGACCACCACCGTCAGCGCGGTCGCCAGCACCAGCTCGAACCCGAACAGCGTGTAGAAGATCACTCCCAGCGCGATCAGCTCGATGATCGTCGGGACGATGTTGAACAGCAGGAAATAGAGCATGGTGTCGATGCTCTTGGTTCCGCGCTCGATGATCTTGGTTACCTCGCCCGTGCGGCGCGAAAGGTGGAAGCGGAGCGACAGATTGTGCAGCCGCTGGAAGGTGTCCTCGGCTAGGTTCTGTGTCGCTTCCTGCCCGACCCGCTCGAACACGATATTGCGGACCTGGTCGAAGGCCCCGCCGAGGAAACGCCCGGCGGTGAAGGCAATGACGAAGCTTAGCGCCACCCACAGCAGCGCGTCGCCTTGCGAAGCCATGGTGTCGACCACCCGCTTCATGGCGAGCGGGGTCGCGAGGATGATGCCCTTCGTCAGCAGCACGAGCGCCAACGCACCCACGATACGCAGCTTCAGGTCAGATCGACCCTCGGACCAGAGGTAGGGGATGAAACGGCGCATCGTGCCCCAGCCATCGACATCGCCGGGGCTCGGATCTTTATCGTCGGATGTGGGAAGCGGGTGCGCCATTGCCGCGCAAGATGGGCGCTTGCGCCCACCGGCGCAATGGCCACACTATTGCCCCGGAATGCGCGTGGGGAAGAACTGCCGCTGATAAGGCAGTGTGGTGTGCGAGCCCGAAGGCAAATCGAACAGCACCTGGCCGGTCGAAAAATCGATCGCGACCCGCTCGAAATTCTGCAGATTGCGCATACCCATGATCAGCGTCGGCTTGTCTTCCAGCTCAAGCGCTTCGAACGCCGGACTGTCGGCAAAGGTGATCGGTATTCCTGCCATGGTCAGCCCGCCAATGGTCATCTCTTTGGCGTACCCCAGGTTGCCGTAGAGCTTGACCCCGTTAACGTCGGTCGACTGGACCAGCACGTCGCCCCTTGCCCGCAGCTTACTCTTGAGCGCCATGTTTCCGACCGTGTTCTGCGCCCCGGTGTCGATGATGACCGCGACCTTGACGCCATCGATCTTGGCATTGGTGATGATCATCTGGCCCAACCGCCGCCGGGCGCGGACCACGATTTGATACCCGCGATTGCCACCCAGCGAATCCGCATCGGCGACCGTCAGCCGGTCTTCCTTGAAATCGATCAGCACGCGCATATCCTGCAGCGAGTTGAGGCCCAGGATACCATCGGCACCGACATTGTAGGCTTCCAGCAGCGGAGCCTCGAGATTGTCGAACAGCCGCCCGGCGAATTCGAGCCCGTCGAGCTGGACCATGTCGACCTGGCGCCGGCTGCCCATCGCCACCAGCGTGGCCTTGCCCAGGGGCGGCAGCTGGAGCTGCTCGGATAGCGTCCGGCTGACAACCGTTGCCTGCGAACCGGTATCGACCATGAAACGAAACGGCCCATTTCCGTCGATGGTGACGGGCACGGTCAGACGCTCGTAGCGATCGCGCTCGGCCTGCAAGACGTCAGGAGCGACGACTTCGGTTGCGGGCGCTTCTGCAGCCGGCGGGAAATTCCCGCTGTTTGCAGCCATGAGCGGAGCGACTGCCAACAGGGTTGCACATCCAAGGAGCCGTTTGCGCATTGCGTTCCTCTCCCGCGCGGCCTGCCGTGGTGGCCGTCGCATGATCCCGAGAATATCACTTTCGTCGCGGCGGACCAAACCGATACATTTCGTGACACCATGGAAGGTTAATCCGATATTCGCTCCAGCGGGAATCGAGTAAGGGCGCCGAGTGACCGACCAACCGCGTGATCCTGCTCTCGCCGAAAAGCCGCGCGCCTGCGTGGTGGTAATGGCACACAACGAGCAAGCGCGGATCGGCGCCTGCCTTGCCAGCCTTCCTTGCACCGAGCCCGGCATGGCCGTGCATGTGGTGGTCAATGGCTCAACCGACCGCACGGCGGAGATTGCCCGTGGCTTTGCGGGGGCGAGAGTGCATGACTGGCAGCAGGGTGGCAAGGCACGCAGCTGGAACCGCATCATGTTCGACACGCCCGGGGTCGGGGGCGATGCCTTCATCTTCGTCGATGGCGATGCGCAAGTGCTTCCCGGCTCGATCGAAGCGCTGATCGAAGGCCTCGCCACGCCGGGAGCCAACGCGGCCTCGGGCTTGCCCGCCAACGGCCGCCAGGCGCGGGCCTACCAGCGCAGCATTGTCGAGCAGCATGGCATGTTCGGCGATCTCTATGCACTGAGTGGCGATTTCGTCGCCCGCCTGCGCGGCAGTGGATTGCGTTTGCCCGAAGACCTGATCGGTGATGACAGCCTGATCGGAGCGCTGGCCAAGACCGATCTCCAGCATGAAGACAATTGGCGCGATAGCCGCATCATCCCTTGT